>JASBTS010000114.1 GCA_030148305.1 Allomuricauda sp.
CCTTTATGGCATTGGACAACGAATTCTTTTTCACCCGTTTACAATATGAATCTGGCGATTGGGACGTAGATCAGCGCATGCCTTCCAATCTGTTGAATTCGTTGGTCGAATATACGACCCTGAAAGTGGACACCCAAGAAAAGATCATCACTTTGGCGAGTGATGATATTTTCAAAAGTCCCTTTTGCTATATCTCGGGACATAAGTTGGTCCAGTTCACCAAAAAGGAAAGGGAAAACTTTGAAAAATACGTCCGTAACGGCGGTTTTGTTTTTGCCGATGACTGCAACCACGATATCGATGGACTTTTTGCCAAATCCTTTGAACGGCAGATGGAAGAGATCTTTGGTCCGGGCCAACTGAAAAAAATCCCTAACGATCACGAGATCTATTCCATTTTTTTTGAATTTGATGACGGCCCGCCCACCACTTCCCAGGAACTGAATGGTTGGGGAGATGATTTGGTGCATGATTACCTGAAGGCCATCATGATCAATGGACGCATTGGGGTGCTCTACAGCAACAAGGATTATGGTTGCGAATGGGATTACGATTTTAGGAACAAACGATGGTATAAAATTGACAATACCCGTTTTGGGGTAAACATTGTCCTTTATGCCTTAACCTCATAATGATACTAACTTGGACAAAGAACTACAACAAATTGCCAGCGAGGTGGAGGGTCTCTCCGATAAACTCAAAGCGCTCAAAAAAGAAATAGGCAAGGTAATCATTGGGCAGGAAGAAACCGTGTCCCAATTGCTCATCACCTTTTTGGCTGGGGGCCATGCCCTTTTGGAAGGGGTGCCCGGCCTTGCCAAGACCTTGATGATCCGCACCTTGGCCAATGCCATCGACTTAAAATTCAAAAGGATTCAGTTTACGCCCGATCTCATGCCTTCTGATATTATCGGAACCGAAATATTGGAGGAAGACCATACCACGGGTAAAAAATTCTTCAAGTTCAACAAGGGGCCCATTTTTTCCAACATCATTTTGGCGGATGAGATCAACAGGACCCCGCCAAAGACACAGGCGGCCCTCTTGGAAGCCATGCAGGAATTTGAAGTGACCTATGGGGACAAGACCTATCCTTTGGATAGACCCTTTTTCATTTTGGCGACCCAAAACCCGATAGAACAGTCCGGAACTTTTGTATTGCCCGAAGCGCAGCAGGATCGTTTTTTGCTGTACATTAAAATAGGTTATCCCACAGACAAGGATGAAACAGCCATATTAAAGGCAACTACCGGAACCAAAAAGGCCCAATTGAACAAGGTCATTACAGGTGATGATATTGTGCGGTTGCAGCAATTGGTACGGGAGGTTTCCATCAGCGATGGGCTTATTCAATATGTGAGTGATGTGATCCGTGCCACAAGACCTGACACCACTTCTGTGGAATACGTGAAACAATGGGTGGACTGGGGTGCCGGTCCCCGTGCCGGGCAGGCCATGATCTTAACGGCCAAGGCCCATGCACTTCTGGAAGGAAGACTGGCCGTTACCTTGGATGACCTTAAAGCGGTGGCTCTTCCGGTACTCCGTCATAGGGTTTTGGTCAATTTTAGAGCTGAGGCCGAAAGTATCACGTCGGATGCAGTGACCCAACACATCTTGGAAGATATCAAGCTTAAGGATAAATAATGGCCGCAAGGGACTATCACGATCTTTTAAAACCAGAAGTCATCAATACGGTGTCGGGACTTTCCCTGATATCCCGTATTGTGGTGGAAGGCTATTTGTCCGGGCTACACCGGAGCAAGAGCGTGGGTCCCGGTATGGAGTTTAGTCAATATCGTGGTTACGAACCCGGTGACGACCTTCGGTTGCTCGATTGGAAGATGTTGGCGCGATCGGGAAGGTATTACATCAAACAGTCCGAAGTGGAAAGTCAGGTAGTGGTCAAATTCATTGTGGATGCCAGTGCCTCCATGGAACACACCGAAAATGGGGTCTCCAAACTCGAATTTGCAAGGATTTTGGTAGCCTGTTTGTCACACTTGGCTCAAAAGCAAGGAGATGCGGTTGGTCTGTTTGCCTTGAACGAGGATGATTTTGTGAGCATCTATCCCAAGGCGGATCAAAAACATTACAACCGCATGTTGTTGGAACTCCTTCAGATTTCTTCCAAAGGAAAATGGCCAGAACTTTCCGTGGCGGCAAAACGAATCCACAACAGGGGCACCAAGGAATTGGTTTTCTTTCTCACGGATATGTATGAAGAAACCACGGAGCTATCGGATTTTGTCAAAAGCCTGAAAACGGCGAACAATGAGGTAGTGGTCATCCAGATCATGGCGGGCAACGAAATGGATTTTGATTTTAAAAAGTCCGTCACCTTTGAAGATTTGGAAACCGGAACCAAGGTCAAGGTGGACGTGAACAAGGCCAAAGCAGCTTATTTAAAGGCATTGGAAGATAAAATTGCACGAATCAAGGAAAGATTGCTCTCCCAAGGCATTAGCCATTATGTATTTCGCATGGATGCCCATTTGGGCGATGCCCTGCAATTGTTTTTAAAGGAACGTATACGACTCAATTAATGATCTTTACCCATCCGACATACTTGTGGGCATTGCTGGGACTTCTGGTTCCCTTGGCCATTCATTTGTGGAGTAAAAAGGAAGCGAAGACCATTAAAATAGGGAGTGTTCAATTGTTGGACGAATCCAATTCCAGACAATCGAGCAGCATTCAACTGAACGAATGGTTGTTGTTGTTGCTTCGGATGTTGATCGTTGGATTGGTAGTGATGTTGATGGCCGGCCCGCAGTGGCGCATCAAACCCAATAAAAAGCAGATTACCTATTTGGTGGAGCCTTCTTTGGCCCATCATTCCTCATTGATGGGATTGTTGGATAGTTTAAGGGAAACATCTCAAGTTTTGCTGTTGAAACAAGGATTTCCCGAATGGGAATCGGATATGGAGTTACCAGTGAAACCTATGGTTCCAGAGTACTGGCAGTTGTTGCAGCGAATGGATTCCTTGGCTTCGGACAGTATCGTGGTTTTTACAAGGGCTTATGTAGAAGGAATCAAATCCATGAGACCCAAAACCCACAAAAAAATCCATTGGGTGGTGATGGAGTCGGACACCCTTTCTGAAAAACCACTCTTGGCTTACCAAAGAGAAAAAGGTATGGAATTGGTTTCGTTGCAAGGAAATGGACAAACCACTTATTTCAAAAAACAAATACTATCCGATGGATTTACTGCGCAGGAGGATAGTCTGAAATTGAAGGTAGGAGAGGATACGGAAACCATATCCTTGATGGATTTGGATACGATACATGTCAATATCATTGCCGATCCAGAATTCGAAGCAGAGCAACAGTATATTGAAGCTTCCTTCCGAGCACTTTCCAAGTTTTTGGATAGAAAAATCCAAGTGAAAACCATTGATTCTGATGTTGGGACTGAAGACGGGGCGACCCTGAATGTTTGGCTTAGCGAAGGCAAACCGGACCTCAAATCGGGAAAATGGCTGGTCTACAACGAAAATACATTATCCAATACATTGATTGAACAAAGTGAACAACCGAATGTGTATTGGCTCACTTCAAAATTGAATACGGAGAATACCACCGAACAACATTTTGCGGAGCAGCTTCTTCGCTTATTGGATCTGGATGCAGAAGTAAAACCTTTGGTGGCACAATATGACCGACGCCAAATGGATGTGTCGGAATTGAGACCCAACTATGTTGGGGAACCCAAAAAAAAGGAAAGAACCACTTTGTTGGATGTTTCCCAATGGGTGTTTTGGATTCTGGTGCTTTTCATGATCGTGGAACGTGTAACTGCTTATTTTAAAAGGCAATAATGGGGGATAAGCAATTGAACGACTTCAAAAGGCGATGGCAGCAAATGCAGTATACGGAATGCGTACTGTATGCTATTGGCGTTGCCGGTCTTTCCTATTTGGTGGGCCAAAGCTTCATTTTTGGGATTTTAGGTTTTGTAGTGGGTATGGCAGTAGTGGTTTTCCTTTTCAAACCTTGGAAATTGTCCGCGGAGCAAACGGTTGCCTATGTGGATGCCCATGTGCCGGAGGCAGGATTCAGCAGTGGGCTGTTGCTGATGCCGCCATCCGAACTTTCCAATCTTTCCAGGTTGCAACGCTATCGTGTGGCAACACAATTGGACGCTGTCATTTCCAAATTGAAGCCTCCGAACCAGTTACCCATGGCTGCCATGGTGATGTTCGGGTTGATCATGGTTGGGCTGGCCATTCAATTTATGTTGAAAGATTTTAAACCAAAGGATCAAATACCTTCAACCCCTCAAAGCATTCAGTTTGCCCCGTTGGATTCCGTAACAACCAATATGGAAACACCACAACTTGAACTGATCAAAATTACTATTGATCAACCTGATTACACCGGAATTGCCAACGTAAGTACGGAGAACCCGAATATTAGGGCCGTTATGGGTTCTTTAATTTCGTGGCGATTGGAATTTGATGGGGAAGTGGTCAACGTTCGGATGGATCGGATGGGGGAAATCTTTCCATTGAACCAAAAGAATGACGGCTTTATCCTATCCCAAACATTGGAATCCTCTGGGTTTTATAGTTTTTCATTTGAGGATGCAAAGGGCAACAAATATGTAACGGATCTGTATTCCTTGGAAGCGATAGCGGATGAGGCGCCCTTGGTTGAAATTGACGGATTGGACCAATACAGTTATTTTGAATACAATGAGGTTAAGCAATTGCCTTTGAACACCAAGGTCTCGGACGATTTTGGAGTCAGCGATGCCTACATTGTGGCCACGGTCAGCAAGGGTTCAGGGGAATCGGTGAAGTTTCGGGAGGAAACCGTTCGTTTTGACGGAACTCTTTCCAAAGGAAAAAAGCAACTCCAACTGAAAAAAGTATTGGATCTGGACAAACTCAAAATGGACCCAGGCGATGAGCTGTATTTTTATGTGGAGGCCTTGGACAATAAAATCCCATCTCCCAATATCTCACGCAGTGAGACCTATTTTGCGGTCATTCGCGATACCATTACCGATGATTTTGCCGTGGAAAGCACCTTGGGTGTGGATCAAATGCCAGATTATTTTAGAAGCCAGCGGCAGTTGATCATCGATACCGAAAAATTAATCAAAGACAAACCGAATCTCCCCGAAAAGGATTTTAAATTCAAGAGTAATGAATTGGGCTTTGACCAGAAATCCCTAAGGTTAAAATACGGTCAGTTCATGGGGGATGAAACCGAATTACAGGCTGCCCCCGGACAAGTGAGTTCCATTGATAACGAACACGGCGAAGAGGAGGGCGAGGAGAAAGACCTTTTGGATGCCTATAGCCACAAACATGATAGCGATAACGAGCACAATTTGGTCGAAGAACATGAGGAACATGGTGAAGAAGGGGAGGAGGAAGACCCTTTGCACGATTACCTTCACAATCATGAAGATCCAGAGGAATCCACCTTGTTCGAAAAATCGTTGAAAGCAAAACTCAGGGATGCCCTAAACATCATGTGGGATGCGGAACTATACTTGAGACTGTACCAACCGGAAAAATCGTTACCGTATCAGTATCAGGCTTTAAAAATTATACAGGAAATCAAGAACAGTGCCCGAATTTATGTGCATCGTATCGGATTTGACCCACCTCCTATTAAAGAGGAAAAAAGACTAACGGGGAATATTGAGACCATCACCAATTTTGATAAAAAGCAAGAGTTTGAGTATCAGATGTCCTTTGCTTCGTCCCGTAAAACTGTATCAAGATTGGAACAACTGATTCAGGGATCCAACTTTACGGAAATGGATCGGGTACTTTTACAGGATGCAGGCAACGAACTGGCAAAAAAAGCGGTTGTTGAACCCCTAAAATATTTAAAGGTGTTGCAAGGGTTAAGGGATTTGGACAAGTCTGCCAACCGAACAAAGCAGCATTATGCTACCGTTCAAAAAAGTTTGCTTTCGGTGCTGCCCCAGGTTGAAAACAATCCAGGAAAAGTGGAAGCATATGAAGATGAGATAAACAGGTTGTTCATAAATGAATTGGGTAAGAATGATTGATGGACTCTCCTTTTTGAACTCAAAAATCCTGTGGCTCGTGGTATTGGGCTTGGTTATTTTGTGGACCATTTTTATTTGGAAAGAATGGTCGCAACGCAAGGAAAAACGGTTTTGGATAAAAGGGGTTGTTTCGCTTGTTGGGCTGATTTGTTTGGGGATGATCATCTTAAAACCTGCTTTGCCAAAGGCACTTGAAGAAGGAATAGGCATTGTATTGACAGATGGGTATCGGCAAACCCAATTGGACAGTTTAAAGTCCAAATACAAGCGTATTCCTGTGCAACAATACGTTCCCGGACAAGCCTTGAATATTACAGCCAAAGCCGATTCCTTGTTCCTTTTGGGACACGGCTTACCGGATTTTGATTTTTGGCAAATTCAGGACAAGTCTGTTACTTTTTTGGGAGCGGATGATGAGCCGGGCTGGTCCGATATTCAACACGACAAGCATATTTTTTTAGGGGAGACACTAAAAGTAAAGGCGAATTACTACCGACCTGAAAAAGACCATTGGGCTGTGTTACTAGATCATACTGGTAATCCTTTGGATTCGGTCCTTTTTGATGAAGGACCTAATTCAATAGTGTCAATTACAACAAATCCCAAGGCCAGTGGAAGGTTTGAGTATTCTTTGGCGGAAAAAGATGAAAATGGTGAAACGGTTTCTGAAGAACCCATTCCTGTTCTCATAGAAGAAACGCTTCCGTTGAAAATATTGATTGTCAACGATTTCCCCACGTTTGAAACCAAGTATCTTAAAAACTATTTGGCTGAAAAAGGTCACGAGGTTTCGGTGCGTTCCCAACTCACGAGGAACAAATACAAATTCGAGTATTTCAACGGGGCGTCCAATCCCATTTATCAGTTTTCCCAACAGATATTGGCAGATTACGACCTCCTCATCATTGATGCGGATTCTTATTTCAATTTGAACAATACTTCAAAATCGGCATTGGATAAAAATTTAGTAGAGGATGGACTCGGGCTTTTTGTACAGCCCAATGCTTCCTTTTTCAAAAGTTCAAAACAGACTTTCTTGAGTTTTGAGGCCGACTATTCAGAAAAGTTGGCGCTAGGAGGATCCTTGGGTTCCATGGAAAAATATCCTTATGCTTTTACAAAAGTTTTTCCTTCACAGACCATTTTGATGGATTCCGTTCCGGTAGCCGCTTATGTGGTCAAAGGAAAGGGTAAGATGGCCACCACCCATTTGAAAAATAGCTATCAATTGCTTTTGGATGGAAAAGTTGAAGTCTATACCCGAATATGGACCACCATTCTTGCCGAAATTGTTAGGGAGCGTGAAAAGGTTGCCGAATGGGAATCCTTGACTGAAATCCCACGTATTGACGAACCTTTTCAATTTAATTTAAGGACACGTTTGGAAACACCGCAAGTGCACAATGAGGAAGCCTTGGTTCCGCTACGACAAGATTTGCAAGTTTCTTACTATTGGCAAGGCACTACATATCCAAGGAATCCTGGTTGGAACCAATTGGAAATCCAGAAAGATTCCATTGCTCCATTTTCGTATTATGTCTTTAAGGCCGATGAACGAAATACGGTTTCTCAGAAAAACACATTGAGGGTAAACAACAGGGAATTTGGAGAACGACGTCATGTATCGGTTCAAAAAGCAAAACAGACCAAGATACTTCAAGTGTTACCACCTATTTGGTTCTATGTATTATTCGTATTGTGCATGGGTTGGCTTTGGTTGGAACCTAAATTATCCGGTCAATAGGTACATTAC
>JASBTS010000054.1 GCA_030148305.1 Allomuricauda sp.
ACCGGCAATATCGTCGCCCTCATCATGTTCACATAGCCGTTCCCTAAAATAGACCGAACAAAATCGCCTTCGTTCGCTGCCGAAAAGGCTCCCACTACCGCAAAAAAAGTGAATACCAAAAAAGAGATGAGCAACTCCCGATGATGCTTGTGGAACATGCTCGGAAATTCGGTTTTCCAAAAACTTACAATACGGTTCTTGGATTCCCGTTTGGTCTTATAGATTTTTTGATGCGCCTGAGAGGCAAGTGAATTTAGATAATACTGGGTATTGCTGTTGGGATAAAAGGTTTTGGCATAGCTGAGATGATCGGTGATCTCGATGTACAGATCGGAAAGCTTATCAGGGTGAAGCCGGCCTTTATTGTTCAAGACATTTTCAAAAGCAGCCCATTTGTCCTTATTTTGCTTTACAAAAGCGGCCTCTCGCATTAAATCTTTAGGTTTAAGGGTAAAGAAACTAAAATATGGAACAATTTCAAATAGAAACGGCTCAAAATATAACGATCGACCAAAACACCTCAAATTTGGGAGAACGTATGTTGGCATACATCATTGACACCTTTATTATTGTGGTCTATGTTATTTTGATGTTCATATTTCTGATTTCTTTGGATATAGAGCCAGCCGATCAATGGGCGTTCTATTTGATCATGGGATTGCCAGCCTTTTTATATTATTTGCTTTTTGAAACCCTGTCCGATGGAAAGACGATCGGCAAGGGAATTATGTCCTTGCGGGTGGTGATGCTGGACGGATCAAAACCCAGTTTTGCCAATTATTTTGTCAGATGGGTTTTGCGGATTATCGATGTGACCATGACTTCGGGTGGAGGAGCTGTGTTGACTATTCTGATTAGAGGCAAAGGGCAACGGATTGGGGACATTGCCGCGGGTACCACGGTGATCAGTGAGAAAAAAAAGGTCACCCTGAACGATACCTTGTTACGAGAACTACCTTTGGACTATAAACCACAATTTCCCCAGGTAACTGTTTTTAAGGATAGTGAAGTCCAAACCATCAAGGAGCTTTATGATAGTGCCAAAAGGAACGGAGACCATAACATTATTGTTTCCTTGGATAGGAAAATAAAGGAAGTCACAGGTATCCAAACAACATTGCATCCTATTGATTTTGTGGATGTTGTATTGAAAGACTACAATTTTTACACCCAAAAAATGTAAACATGCTCTACCAGACCATTGACATTTTAGGTACGGTGGCCTTTGCCATTTCTGGCGTATTGGTGGCCATGGAAAAACGCTTGGATCTTTTTGGAGTGTTGATTATTGCCTTTGTCACTTCTATTGGAGGAGGTACGTTACGCGATTTGCTTATTGGAAACACTCCTGTTGTTTGGATGCGGGATCTAACCTATGTGAGCACCATTTTTATTACAGTTGTGTTCGCCATCATCTTTGTGAATCAATTAAAATACCTGAGAAAATCCCTCTTTTTGTTCGATACTATCGGAATTGGTCTGTATACCATGTTAGGGGTTGAAAAGGGCCTGGAAGCAGAACTACTCCCTATCATGTGTATCTTTTTAGGAACCATGACCGCATGTTTTGGAGGGGTTATCCGAGACATCCTTTGTAATGAAATCCCAGTGATTTTTAGAAAGGAAATTTATGCCACTGCTTGTATAGTGGGCGGGGCCAGTTATTTTTTGTTCATTTCCCTATCACTTAAGGAAAGTTATTCCTATATCGCGGCCATAGTAGTGGTTATTTCCCTACGACTTTTGGCTGTAAGATTTGGCATCAGTTTACCCAATATTTACAAGCAGAAGACTTAGTAAAATCCTATCTAACTTTTAGGTAAGCGTGGTTAATAGTTGTTTAATTCCATTAACCGTTCGTTAAGCTTTATTACTTTTTCATTAGTCATTTGTCATTGGCTATAATTCTACTTTGGCTCTAATTCAGGTACAATGGTCCTTTTTGCATTGGATCGTTGAAGAGCAAACCAATCAACTAAACAAATGATGAAAACCACACAATCACTGACAATTTTATGTTTTATCATGACCTCTATCCTGGGGTCTCAATGGGCCCAAGCACAAGGGTGTGTGGCCATCAGACATTTTTCTTCCTGTGTGGGTACCACCTTGGAGAACAATTTGTTGGGTGAAGGAGACATCCAAGTTGGATCCAATTATCGCTATTTCAAATCGTTCAGACATTTCAGGGGAACCGAGGAAGAACCGGACCGTGTAGCGAATGAAACAGAGGTGATCAACCATTCCCACTCTTGGGATTTCTTCCTGACCTACGGGGTTACGGATAGGTTGTATGCCAGCATTACCATTCCCACGGTTATCAACACCCGTTCTTCACTTTACGAGCATGGAAGAACCGAAAGGCATACCACTTTTTCACGAGGTTTGGCCGATATCAGGGTCGGGATGGGCTATTGGGTCTTTGATCCGGTAGAGCACCAAAATGGAAACTTGGCATTGGGCTTGGGACTTAAATTGCCCACAGGGAGTTACAACGCTTCCGATATCTTCTATAATGTTGGCCCGGAAGGGAGTCCACAGGTAAGGCCGGTCGATCAAAGTATCCAGCCGGGTGATGGTGGATTTGGTATCACTTTAGATTTTCAGTTTTACCAAAAAATTGCCGAAAAGTTTTTCGCTTACGGAGGCGGATTTTACTTGATCAATCCAAGGGAAACCAATGGCACCAGAACATTTAGGGAAACATTGAGCCCAATTTTGGAAAACGAGGCCATCATGGCTGTTCCGGATCAATTTTCAATACGGGCTGGCGTAAGTCATGCTTTTGGATCCAACTTTTCCGGTTCCTTGGGGGCCCGATATGAAGGCGTTCCAGTAAAAGATCTGATCGGTGGCAATGAAGGTTTCAGAAGACCGGGTAACGTATTGTCCATTGATCCGGGAATCGCATTCATGAAAAATAATCTTTCCCTAAACCTTAATGTACCGTTTGCGGTAATAAGGGATCGTCCACAAAGTGTAACGGATAAAGAAACGGAGCAATTGACCGGCGAACCTAGAAATGGGGATGCGGCTTTCGCGGATTATTTGATCAATGTTGGGGTTTCCTATCGCTTTGCCAACAAAAAAGTTAAAGTGGATCCAGAACTAATGAATGAATTCAAAAACTAGAACCACATGGTAGGAGGAAGTTCGAACAGGATTTGATCTTCCTCCAATCCAGCCTTAAATATAGTAACTAAGCCAAATTCATGGATTCTTTTTTCAAAATCCGAATTACGACCTTCTTTTTTATGACTTTTATTTTTGCTGTATATGTGGGTCATGCCCAGATAAATCTTAGCGGAAAAGTGATCGATGCCGCAGATGGACAGCCTTTATTGGGTGCTCAGATTGTAGTATCTCCCAGTGGAAAAGGAACGTTGACCGACGATTATGGAAGGTTTGAAATAGTAATTGATGAAAGTAATAAATCTCTGATTGTTAAATATTTGGGATATGAGGAGTTGGTCGTGGCCATCTCCGGCACTGATTTGGATTTGGGAACGCTTCAACTAACCAGATCAAATACTACTTTGGATGAGGTGGTTGTCAGTGCCTCTGCTAAAAATTTCAAGGCGGATTTTGTGGGAAGTAATTTTAGGATCAATCCGGTTACCCTTCAAAATATAAATCCTTTGAGTACCGAAGAGGTTTTGCGGACTATTCCTGGGGTAAACATTGTTGGGGATATGGGTTTGTCCAACCGTCCGAACATCAGTATCAGGGGATCCTGGGGAAGACGTTCCAAAAAAGTTTTGCTTATGGAGGATGGAACTCCATCGGCACCGGCCCCTTACATTGCCCCTGGAGCCTATTACAATCCAGTAAGCGATCGTATCACATCCATAGAAGTGTACAAGGGAGCCGATCTTTTAAAGTATGGACCCAACAACATGTATGGTGCTGTGAATTATATTACGGCACTTCCTCCACAAAAACCAACTTTGCGAATAAAATTGACGGGTGGACAACGCAATTATACTTCAGGACTTTTTTCTTACGGAGGCACATGGAACCAGATTGGTGGGTTGGTTGAAGGCGTCTACAAGAAATTTGATGGCTTTACCGATAATTCCTCCGTTGAGATTTTAAACTTGAATGCCAAGATTTTTGCACAACTTTCCAAGGACCAGTCCTTATATTTTAAAGTAAGTGGACAGTTTGAGGACAATCAGGCATCCTTGAGTTCCCAAACGCCTTTCACATTTGAAACGGACTATACCCAAAACCCATTGGATTCCGATCAGTTTACCATGAGAAGGTACGGAGTGGACATTATTCACAAATGGTTGCCCCATGAAAATCTGAGTCTTACCACAAAAGTATATGCCTCCGATTTTGAAAGGGATTGGTGGCGACAGGTGACGGCGAAAGTGAAGGCTTCCGAAGTTCAGGATTATGTCGGAGAAGACATTTTTCAAGACCGATATGGATATTTGGCAGGGAAAACTTTTGGCGATGAAGATTATGTAATCGTAGGGAGGGTTTTGAACGGACGGGAAAGCACAACGGACAGTCGATGGATTTACCGAGTATCAGGGATTAAAGAGACCATAAAAGCCAAATGGGAGGCCTTTAATGCGCCAAGTGAATTTGAAGCCAGCGTTAATCTGCATAGGGAAACCTTTAAAGATGTTTTGTTGGAGGCCGATAGTTCTCGTTGGGCCCGCAATGGAAGAACCACCACGGACCTTTGGTACCGACTTTGGTCCGCAAACGGATATGTGAGAAACGAGTTCCATTTTGGAAATCTTTCGGTAATTCCCATTTTCCGATTTGAACATGTGGACATGTACCGCCAAGATTTACTGGCCTTGGCCCAAGACCCAGATTTGCAAAGCACTTCCGAAGGAAAGGAACCCAATGTTTATGATCAATTTTTGCCAGGACTGACCCTGAGCCACAAACATGGTGATGGAGAGTTCTACGGAAGTATATACGAAGGAATGATCGCGCCTTCCAAGGTGTTTGGATTCTTGGTGGAACAGAATGGTGTGGTCACCAATCCATTGGCGGGTCAGAGCATCAACATTGATCCCGAATTGAGTTGGAACAAGGAGGTGGGATGGAGAGGTAGCTTACTGAAAAATTGCATTCAGGGCCAATTGACCTATTTCCACAATGCCAGTAGAAATTTTTATGCAGGTGGTCGTAATGAAGTGTTCAGTGAGTTGGGCAAGATCAATGTACAGGGCATCGAAATGGCCGTCAATGCGGAATTGTTCAAAAAGAAAGGGCATCAACTGCTTTTTCTGGCAAATATGACCTACCTGCATTCCAAAGTAAAAGAGGGAAGGTTGGAAGATAAAGACCTTTTCTCCCAAGTGATCCACAGCACGGCCACACAGAATGAATACATCAACAAAGTGAACGCAAACCGCGAAGCTTTTGAAATCTATGTGGATGAAGGTGGGGGAGAAACCTTGTTGACAGATGCTACTATCGACGCCTCCGATTTTGCCAACATTACCAAAAGCGTAATCACCTTTGGTGATGGCGGGTTAAGCGACACACAGGCGCCTTACACTCCAAAAATAAATATGAACCTTGGATTGAACTATGATTGGAAGGGATTTTCAAGCGGATTCAATGTGCAACACGTGGGCAAACAGTACACCGAGTTCCACAACTTTGTGAACGAATCTGCTGATGGTGCCATTGGGGAATTGCCATCCTATACCACCGTGGATGCCTTTGTGAACTATGATTTTAACATCGGTGACAAAGTCGATGCCACCGTCTTTGTCAATGGAAAAAACATTACGGATGATGTATATAGGGCTTCTAGACTGAATCGGGCCACTTCGGGAATTTTTGCTGGTGGATTTCGGCAGGTCATACTCGGAATCAATATGAAAATTTAATCACATACAATAATGGACGCAACTAAACTAAAAATCAAAAACAGATGGATGTCCATCGCCATAGGTTTTGTTTACCTGTGGTTTGGAGCCTTAAAATTTATTCCCCACCTTAGTCCTGCCGAAGATTTGGCCAAGAATACCATTCACCGACTTACTTTTGGATTGTTGGATGATCAGGTAGCTATCATCCTATTGGCCATTTGGGAGGTTGGGCTCGGTATTTTACTGCTTAGCCAATTGTATCGGCGCACCGCGGTCATCATTGCCATAGTGCATATGTTGCTCACTTTCACACCCTTTGTATTCTTTCCCAACGAGGTTTTTGGCACGGGACCATTTGCATTGACACTGGTTGGCCAATACATCGTAAAAAATGTCATAATACTGGCTGCCTTGCTTTCCATTTATGAAAGAAAGAAGGTGAAAGTGGCTCAATTGCAAGTTGAAAAAACCAAAGAAAATATGGTTTACGGCGGAGGTGTCAGCCTGCAAACACCTCTTCAAAAAACTTGGTCATCCGCAGCCAAGAGCGATCGCTTGCCAGTTGATTGAATATCATCATAATTGGGTAAAATTCAAAGCACATTCCCTATTGAAACGGAATTGGATAATGGTGATTTCATCTTTATCTATCCTTTCTTTTTTGATTTCCCCCAAATACCATAACATCCTTCAAAGACACCTTGTTGTTGGATTTGGTGAATCATGGTCAGGCCGTTTTACGGATGTTGAATACCTAAATTACATTGATTTTCAAATAAAAAACGTTTTCGTATAAGTTTGAATTATTAATAATATGTAGGAATATTATTATCAAATTGTTATTATTTAAATAAAATAATTAGATTTATGTCAACTTCAACCAAACACCAATGCCAGAAAACGATCAAGAACTGCTCTTGCGGTTACAAAACGATGATGAAGTTGCCTATAAATGGATATATTCCAGGTACGCGGAAAAGCTGTTCCTGTATGCAATGAATATCTTGAAACATCAGGAAATCTGCGAGGACATTATTCAAAATGTTTTTATCCAACTCTGGGAAAAAAGAAAGGAAAACAATATTACCCATTTAAAGCCTTATCTCTATCAATCGGTAAAGTTTCAGGTATTCAAATCATTCCGAAATCAGCATTTTAAACAGGAAGACCTTACCCGATTGAATTTGGTGGACGCGTCCCTGAATGCTTCCCGCCAAATCGAATTTGATGAATTGGAGTCCTTGATCAACAGCTTGGTCGATAAACTCACCCCAAAATGCAGGGAAATTTTTATTATGAGCCGGTTCGAGGAAAAATCCAACAAACAGATAGCCGAAGAGTTGGGTATGTCCATACAAACTGTCAAGAACCAAGTAAGCAAGGCCATCAAAAAATTGAGGGAACAAATGACACAGGAACAGATTGTTATTTACCCCATCATTATCTTCATGCTTACCCTATAGCAGACCCCTCTTACATTGATTTTTTTTCTTCAAATAGGTTGATTCATACTGCGTGAATTCTGGATAATCTACTTGTCAATTTGCGATTGATATGGTTTTGTTGGTGTAAAATTATCAAATCATCAAAAAAAGTTAAAATAGAGTAGTACTCTTTAAGCTGTTTTGGTACTTAGGTATTAGAGGGGATAATCACCCGTAACGGCGAAAGCATGAAATACCTAAACAAAAAACAGGCCCAATCCTTATTTGAAAAGTATCTGAAGGGTGAATGTTCACCAGAGGAAGAAAGGCTTTTGGAAACCTTTTTGGACTCCTACCAAGACGATTCCAAAATATGGACCGATTGGGGTTTTGATGCCTCGAAGAAGCAAGAGATTTGGGATAAAATAAAGCAACAGACCCTTAATGAGAAGAAATACGCTATCGGTTGGGTATACCATCAGGATTGGATAAAATATGCCGCTGTGGTGGTTGGAATAACCTTGGCTTCCTTACTCTATTTCAAAAATGTAACGGTTCAAGACCATCTTTTGCCTATTGATGAAGAAATGGTGGTATTACAAACAGGTGAAGGCAAAAACAATCTGAGTGAGAACTCGGCCGGTGATATTCTGGATAAGGACGGTAAGGTCATCGCTTCCCAAGAAGGGGGAGTGCTCAGCTACAAAAAGAATTCCTCCTCAAAAGAATTGGTTTACAATGAGATAAATGTCCCTATGGGAAAAACATTTCAGCTGGTACTTTCTGATGGTACCCAAGTGCATCTGAACGCAGGCACGAGTCTGAAATTTCCGGTAGGCTTTGTTCCGGGAAATTTCCGTGAAGTGTTTTTGGAGGGGGAAGCCTATTTTGAGGTGACAAGGGACGAAGAAAATCCTTTCGTGGTAAAATCAGATGATATGGAAGTAAAAGTTCTGGGTACCCACTTTAACGTGAGTTCATACAATGGGTCTGAGCAACATACCGTATTGGTAGAGGGAAGTGTTTCGGTAAGCCACCAAGGTGGGACCGCGGAAATAGCAAAACCATTGGTCATAAAACCTGGTCAGAAAGCTTCCTTGGTGCCCGAGGGCCTGAATGTGGAGGAAGTTGATGTGGGTGACTATATAGCTTGGATTCAGGATATACTCATTTTCAATGATGAATCCTTTCCGGAAATCATAAAAAAAATAGAACGTAGGTATAATGTGGAGATACAGAACAATTATGCCGAACTGACCTCTGCACGTTTCAATGGTAAGTTCAATGAGGAGTCCATCATAGACCTTATGAACACCTTTAAAGAAAGTGCCAATTTTGATTATCAGATCAACGACGGAAAAATTATTATAAACAAAAAGGAAAGCGGCCTATGATAAAATGTACATAAACAAAAATCGGGAAGTGCGGCAACACTTCCCGACAAGTATTGATTCTAAATAGAAATGTTACTAACTAATCAAAACCATTCAAAATTATGCAAAAAATAGATTGGTTTCCCTCGGTATTGGGAAATATTCTAAACAAGAACCGGACTATGAAGCTCTCATTCGTTCTTTTGGTATTCGCTCTTTTAAATGTAAATGCAAATTCATTCTCACAAAATACCAAAATAGATTTAGATATTGAAAATGAGACTGTACAAAGCGTACTTGAAAAAATTGAGTCCAAAAGCAGCTACAAATTTTTCTATAAAAGTGGAGAGATAAACGAAGATCGGAAGATCTCGTTAAAAGTGAAGAACAAGAAAGTTGCGGATATCCTCGAGATGATCTTTAATGGAGAACCCGTGAACTATTCCATGGTCAAGAACCAGATTGTCCTAAAAAGGACATCGGGGAAACCCAAAAGTAAGGACCCCGAGGAAAACAAGGAAAAGAGGAACATCCCTTTGGCCATACCTGTGCAATATACCGTAAGTGGAACCATAACCGATAACCAAGGTGTCCCCATTCCCGGCGCCAATGTTGTAGAAAAAGGAACCACCAATGGAGTAGCCGCAGATTTCGATGGCAACTACTCCCTTCAGGTTTCCGGCCCTGAATCCGTTTTAGTTTTCAGTTCCATAGGATTTGCCGGTCAGGAAATAACCGTGGGCCAATCCACCACAATAGATGTTGTCATGTTGGAAGACTCTCAGTCTCTGGATGAGGTTGTAGTAGTGGGTTATGGTACACAAAAGCGTAAGGACATAACAGGTTCCGTTGCTTCGGTTGATACCGAAGATATTGCAGATATTCCCATGACATCTATTGAGGGTGGTATGGTCGGTCGGATTCCTGGATTGGATGTGGTGGCATCCGGTACAGGTCCTGGGGCATCTGCCCAATTGCAGTTAAGGGGACAACGTTCTTTTACGGCAACCAACGATCCATTGATCATTTTGGATGGATCTCCATACTATGGAACATTGAACGATATCAACCCATATGATATTGAAAGTGTGGATGTTTTAAAAGATGCCTCGTCCACTGCCATTTATGGTGCAAGGGGGGCAAATGGTGTTATCATTATCACTACAAAAAGAGGTGCCACAGGAGCCCCAAGGTTCATTTTCGAAAGTTACGCGGGACCAATTATGGCCTATGGAACCATTCCCTATGCCAATGGACCACAATATGCTGAAATTGCCAGGGAGGCATATAGGGCCATCGGGGGCTATCCCGAAGGAGGAACAAGTGACGAATACGATGATATCATATTCGATGAGATTGAAATTGAGAGTCTTAGGCAAGGCGGTAAAGGCCTAAATTACCAGGATATGCTTTACCAGCATGGTCTTCAACAGAAACACCAGCTCACGGTAAGTGGAGGGTCGGATAAGGTGAAATATAATTTTTCCGGGAATTATTTTAAACAAGAAGGTATAATTCCAGGGGAGATTTTTGATCGTTACAGTATCCGGACAAACTTGGATTTTACGTTTTCCCCTATTTTTAGTGGAGGAGCTTCCATACTGTTGAATCATTCATACAACAAGAGAAAATCAAGTGCAGCCTTGTTCCAGGCGTTTCAGTCAAGCCCTTTGGGAAAACTTTACGATGATGATGGGACTCCCAGATTTACAGCGACTGCTGATGGTCTTTTGCTGAACCCCTTGGCAGATTTCATATATGATTCATACAGATGGGATAATAAAAGTTGGGGAGCAGTTCTGAACGTTTTTGCAGAGGCCAAGGTCACCCCTGATTTGACCTATAGGTTGAACCTGGGAACCAATTTTAATTTGAGGACCATAAAGGAATCAGCTGGTTATTATTCTTTGGCAAGAAACCTGGGAACGCCAACTGCGGATATTAACAATTCAGTGGACAACCTGTTGTTGTATGAAAGTGTGCTAACCTATAACAAACTATTTAATGAAAAGCATCAACTTACCTTAACTGCGATTCAGGGATTCCAATCCACAAGGGTGGAGACCAGTGGTGCTGGGGTTAGTGATCTTCCTTATGAAGAATCCAGATATCACAATCTGGGAAGCGCCACATTGGTGAATTCGGTAAGTTCCAACCTAATAGAAACTGACCTGTTGTCTTACGCGGGAAGGGTGTTTTATGGATATGACAGTAAATACCTTTTAACCTTGTCCATCAGGGCGGATGGTGCCTCCCAGTTCTCACCTAAACATAAATGGGGTTACTTCCCTTCTGCTGCCTTTGCCTATAGACTCTCGAGTGAGAAATTTATGGAAGGAACCCAGAATTGGCTGGATGACCTAAAATTGAGATTGAGTTATGGGGTTACCGGTAACCAGGGAATTAGCCCATACCAAACCCAGGGTGGCGTTACCAGGAGTGCCTATTCTTGGAACGAAGAGCCAGGTTTTGGATACTATCCAACAGAATTGGAGAACAGGGATCTTAAATGGGAAACCACTGCAGTTTACAATTTCGGTCTTGATTTCAGGCTGTTCAAGGGAAGATTGTCAGGTACGGTCGATATATATAATACGAATACCTATGACCTCCTTATGTATCGAAAACTGCCTATCACTTCTGGTTACGATCAAGTATTGCAGAATGTAGGGAAGACCAAGAACAAAGGTTTGGAGCTTTCCTTGAATTCTGTGAACATAGCCAAAGAAGACTTTAACTGGCAGACCAACCTTACCTTCTTTAAGAACAACACGGAGATTGAAGAACTGTACAACGGTAAAGTGGACGATGTTGGGAACAGATGGTTCATTGGGGAGCCTATAGAAGTGTTCTACGATTACAAGAAGATCGGGATATGGCAGCAAAACGAAAGCGCTGAAGCCGCAAGTTATGGTGAGGAACCCGGCCAAATAAAAGTGTTGGATGTGGACAATGATGGGGCCATTACCGATGCGGATAGAATGGTATTGGGAAGCGCACAGCCAGATTTTGTGAGTAATATTACCAATACCTTCAAATACAAAAACTTTGATCTTTCTTTCCAGACCTATATCAGGTGGGGCGGTATGACCGCAATTGAAGCGTTCGCTCCCTTTGCCAAGAAAAGGTATAACAAGTTGGTGTTTGATTATTGGACCCCGACCAACCCTACAAATAATTACCCAAGACCAAATCAATTGTACGAGGGAAGCGGTCTATATGGCAGTACCCTCAGATATAGGGATGCCAGTTTGATCAGTCTACGGCAGATATCGTTGGGATACCGATTCCCTCAATCGCTGTTGGACAAGACGCCATTTACCGGTTTAAGGCTTTACCTATCCGGTGAGAACCTGGCATATTGGACAAAATCTGAACTAAGGGATTTTAACATGAAACCAGACCTGAACGGATCTGTAGGGGATGATGGTACCAGGACCATTTCCTCTTATCCTGCAACAAGGACTATGATTCTAGGTATTAATGTTCAATTTTAAAATTTTGGTTATGAAAATGCTTATCAATAAAATTATATTATGTGTTGTAGTTGCCATATTCTTATTTGGTTGCTCAACTGATATTCTGGATGAGGAAAAAATAGTGTCCCCACCGGTCAATTCATACTTCAAGACCGAAAAAGGTTATAAAGATTTGGTAAACTCCAACTATACCTTTACCCGAAGTCTGTTTGCGGGGGGCAACAATTTTGCGCCACTCGTTTTCTTCGGAACCGATCTTTGGACCAACGGATCAGATGGAACATTCATAGAGTTCAATGCCTATAATTCGGGAATACAACCGGCCAATCCGGTTCTGTGGAACCTTTGGTCCCCCTTTTACCAAGGCATTGCAGCCTGTAATACCGCCATTTCAAGAGCGGGTGAAGTCGAGGAGATGACACAAAGTGAAGTGAACCAAAAAGTGGCCGAGTCCTATTTTCTTAGAGCGTGGTACTATCATATTTTGGTGATACACTTTGGTGGCTTGCCACTGATTACCGAAGAAGTTACTGAAGTGGTTACTACGGCCACTAGGGCTTCGGAAGCAGAGGTGTATGCTCAGATTGTGTCCGATTTGCTTTTTGCGGAGCAAAATCTTCCCGAAACACAAGATGAATTTGGAAGGGTAACAAAAGCAGCGGCACAGGCTTTATTGGCAAGGGTGTATCTGACTCTTGGTCAAAATGACAAGGCCGTCGAATTTGCCGAAAACGTGATCAACGACCATGGATTGGCCCTATTGGATGATTATTCGAGATTATGGGATGTGGACAATAGAGAGAATTCCGAGGTAATTTGGTCCATTCAATTCTCACAGGACCAGCGTTTGAACGGAAGTGGAAATGCATACTTTCTATACTTTACTCCAAGATATGACTTGCAACCAGGAATGACACGAGCACTGGAGAATGACCGCCCTTGGCCAAGGTTCGTGGCAACCCGTTACTACTTTGATCTATTGGCTTCTAACCGCGAGAACGACTCCAGATTTGCAAAGTCGTGGAAAACAGCTTGGATTGCCAACAATGAGTCCACCCTACCCACCAACATGCAGATTGGAGATACCGCATTTATCTATGTTCCATGGGACATTCCGGATGATGAAGAAGCAGTGTTAGAACAAAAATATGGGGTTTTTGATATCAATGATTTGTATGATGGGGAAAACCCAACGGGTTCTAGGGAATTGTTTCCCCACATGAGAAAGTACAAAGATCCATTAAGGCCATCCATCAACAGTGGGGTAGGTACCAAGAACGTCATCGAGATTCGTTTGGCCGAAATGTACTTGATTGCTGCAGAAGCGCATATGAAACTTGGGAATTTGCCGGAGGCTGTGGAACATATCAATACCATCAGGCATCGGGCTGCTTGGCCAGGAAAGGAAACGGCCATGGAAATCACCGAAGACCAACTGGACATAGACTTCATCTTGGATGAAAGGGCATTGGAACTAGGAGCTGAAAGGCTTAGATGGGCCGATTTGAAAAGGACAGGAAAGTTGATAGAAAGGGTACAGTTGTACAATACCTTGGGTAGGGGCAACATCGAACAAAAACATTTGCTCCGCCCTATTCCCAGCAACATGATAGACCGTCTTACCAACCGGGACGATTTTGAACAAAACCCAGGATATTAATCAGTAAAGACAAGATCATGGGAATTTTACATAAACTCTTGGTAAAAAGGGCAGGTCTGCTATTGCTGTTAGTATGCTATGCCATAGGTGCATACGCACAAAATACGGAGACACCGTGCAACAAGGAGAGCATTGCCAAATGGTATAAAAGCAAGGCTTGGTTGAACGGGGCAAAACTAAAGCCCCACAAATCCATAAACATGGAGGAACTGGCACGCCAATATTGCAGTAATCCAGATTGGTGGAACAAGGCATTTGAATTTCTGGCATCACACAATCTTGAAACATTGGAGCCTGGAAGGTATGTCATTGATGAAGGTAATGTAACCGCATTTGTTTCCGAAGGCCCTACCAAGGATATTTCGGAAATAAACTGGGAAACCCATCAAAATTTCAACGATTTGCAGTATGTGGCCAAAGGGAAGGCCGGTATGGGGGTCGCTTCATTGAAGAATTCCAAATATACCTCAACGGCGGCCTATGATCCCAAGCGGGATGTGGAGAACTACAATGTGGAAAATGGGAAGTTCTATGTGGGCAAGCCCGGAACATTCTTCATTTTTTCTCCAAAGGAGATTCACCGTCCGGCATTTAGGGAAAAGGGTCATGATACCATCAAAAAGGTGCTGATCAAGGTCAGAGTCCCATAACCCATGGAAAAAATAAAATTTGAAAAATGAATCTATTAAGACATTAATTAAAATATAACATTATGAAAAAAGTATTTATATCATGTATTGCCATTGTCTGTACCGTTATGGGTTTACAATCACAAAATGTAGTCTGGCAACCGGAAACAATCAAAGCGTTGACTTCTGAATGGACAGGGGAGAGGACTTCGGACGGAAGACCCAAAGTATCGGATGAGCTACTGGAACGCCTAAAGGCATTGTCAATGGAAGAAGTATGGGGAAATTTAAAAAGAAATGGCTACAGCAACCAATTTGAGAATTTTGCCAGTACTTACGAGAATGGATGGGAAATTTTGCATCCGGACCAAGTCATGACTGGTCGTGTGGTAACGGCCCAATTCATGCCTTTCCGTAAAGACTTTGATACCTACATCCAGAAGCAGGCGGAAAAGGAGGGTACTAAAACCCCTGTGACCAATTATGCGCCCATTATCAAGTTAATGGATGGGGATGTCTATGTGGCGGACAGCTATGGTAAAATGATCGATGGAACATTGATCGGTGACAACTTGGGCAATGCCATCTATAAAGCAGGAAAACGAGGTGTCATTTTCAATGGATCTGTTCGTGATGTGGAAGGACTTTCACAAATTGAAGGGTTCAACGCGTGGATTCGGGGTTCTGATCCATCGGCCATCAAAGAAATGATGATAGAATCGGTAAATGGACCTATTCGAATAGGAAGGGTTACCGTATTGCCCGGCGATGTGGTCTTGGCCAAATCTACTGGGGTAAGTTTCATCCCCGCCCATTTGGTTCAACAAGTGGTCATTTCAGGAGAATATACTGCTCTTCGCGATGAGTTCAACAGGTTCTGTATGAGTACGAATAAGTATGAGTATGTCAATGAAAGATTTGTGGTGGACGATGCGGTTTTTGAAAAAGATTTCAAGGAGTGGTTGAACAAATATCCAAACCTACCAATGCCTAAAAAAGAATTGGATGCCTTCTTGAAAGAGCGGGAAGAAAGAAGGAATGGCAATTAATCACGGGAAACCTTTAATCAAAAGTAAAAACTAACGTTGCTGCCTTGGAAAAGCAAGCCGGTAACCTAAAAACTATATTTTGAAAAATTGGAACATACATAAATCCAGTTTAGTACTGGCGGCAATATCACTTTTTCTTTTTGTGATAATGGTTTTCATGGGCAACCTTTCGTCGGCTGGTCTTCCCTTAATGGTTTTCTTTCTTTTGCTGGGTATAGGCTTCAATGGTTTTGCCTCTCTCAAAGGATATACCTTTGCCGTACTCATTTTTGCTGGGGTGGCCCTTTCCTTGTACTGGCCCCAATATTTTGTCCAGATCGGGGACTTTAAGCTGACGGCGTTGATCATCCCATTGATCCAGATCATCATGTTCGGCATGGGGACGTCCATGAGCATCAAGGATTTTGCGGAGATCATCAAATGCCCAAAGGGTGTTTTGGTGGGGGTGACCGCACAATTGGCCATTATGCCGATAATCGGTTATGTTCTGGCCAATATCAGTGGTTTTCCCCCGGAGATTGCTGCGGGAATCGTATTGATCGGTTGTTCCCCCAGCGGGGTAGCTTCCAATGTAATGGCCTATCTGGCCAAGGCCAATCTGGCACTTTCCATTACCATTACTTCCATTGCCACGCTGTTGGCACCCTTTGTCACCCCCTTGTTGATGAAGCTGCTGGCAGGCCAATTCGTGGAGATAGAGGTATTGGCCATGATGTGGAGCATCACCAAAATGATCATCCTGCCCATAGGGGCCGGCTTGCTTTTCAATTATTTGCTTCATGGCAAGACCAAATGGTTGGATGATATCATGCCGATGCTGTCCATGTTGGCCATAGGTTTGATCATCATCGTGATCACTGCAGCGGGCAGGGACAGTCTTCTCGATATCGGTGGCATGTTGCTCCTTTTGGTACTCGTACACAACCTTTTTGGCTACTTTTTGGGGTACTGGTTCGCACGGGTGGTGGGTATGGGAGAGCGGGATGCGCGGACCATATCCATTGAAGTGGGCATGCAGAATGGGGGATTGGCTTCCGGAATTGCCAATTCGCTGGGCAAGATTGCCACCATGGGACTTGCGCCCGCCGTTTTCGGTCCGTTGATGAACATTACCGGGTCCATACTGGCGTCTTATTGGCATAAAAAACCTCCAGTTGCGGAAGGTATCCCATCCATGGATACCATGCACGATTAATAGCGATAGAGTTTGTTTAGTTAATGTGGAAGGGCGTACGAGAAGTATTGTACGTTCTTCCTCTATTGCGCATTAAATAATGTACATAACATTGAATAATACATATGGAAAAGAATAAAAAAGTAATCACCTTTGGTGAAATCATGCTACGATTGGCACCTCCGGGATTTTTGAGGTTTTCACAAGTGAACAGTTTTGATGTGATTTATGGAGGCGGTGAATCCAATGTGGCGGTATCCCTGGCCAATTATGGCATTCCCGTGGATTTTGTCACCCGTTTGCCCAAGAACGATATAGGCGAATGTGCCCTTATGGAAATGCGCAAACGTGGAGTAGGCACCGATAGGATCATCTTCGGCGGGGACCGGTTGGGTATCTATTTTTTGGAAACGGGAGCGGTG
>JASBTS010000068.1 GCA_030148305.1 Allomuricauda sp.
AGTCTGCTTTTTAAGTGGCAGGGGTCGGATACCTCAAAAAAGCCCATAATCCTGATGTCCCACCAAGATGTGGTTCCTGTGGACCAACCTACCCTAACCGATTGGGAAGCCCCGCCTTTTGCCGGAAAAATCACCGATACCTATATCATTGGCAGGGGTACTTTGGATGATAAAAGTTCTCTGATGGCCTTAATGGAATCCATTGAAACATTATTGAAGGAGTCCTTCACCCCTTCCCAGACCATTTATTTAGCCTTCGGACATGATGAGGAACTTGGTGGCTCTAACGGAGCCAAAAAAATTGCGGCTTATCTAAAAGATAAGGGCATCCATGCGGCAATGACCTTGGATGAAGGTGGACTTTTGGCAGAAAACATGGTGCCTGGGTTCGACAAGACCATTGCCATGCTGAATTTGGCGGAAAAAGGATATGCTTCCTTTAACCTCATTGTGGAAACGAAAGGTGGACATAGTTCTTCCCCTCCCAAGGACAATACTTTGGGTATGTTGGCCCAAGCCATCGTGGATTTGGAAAACAATCAGCTCCCCTATAAACTGGTAAAGCCGATAGATTACCAATTTGAGTATATGGGAGCGGAAATGCCTTTCTTCAAAAGAATGGCGTTTGCCAACCCGTGGCTTTTCAAAGGTCCTGTCCTAAAAGCTTTGAATGCCCATACCACAACGGCACCAACCATTGTGGAAGGTGGCGTAAAGGACAATGTAATCCCAACAGTGGGCAAGGCTACCATCAATTTTAGGATTTTGCCCGGTGAAACCGTCGCCTCAGTGAAAGAGCATATCGAAAAAACCGTTGGGGGCAAGATCAAGGTGGAACTTGCAGGATTTGCCGTTGACCCTTCCCCTGTTTCGGGAATTGATTCAGACGCTTTCAAAAATTTGGAGACGACTATCCGTTCTGTTTTTCCAGATGTGGTAGTGGTACCCGGTTTGATCGGTGGTGGCACCGATGCTCGTTATTTTTATGACGTTTCCGACGATGTATACCGTTTTTACCCCATCCGCATCAGTCCAGAGAGTTTTTCCCGCTTTCATGGCATTGATGAAAAAATCAGCAAGGAAAACTATAGGGAGATGGTGGAGTTTTCGTATCAAATGATCAAAAGGTTCAATTGATCCTTTAACCCAACCAACCTTCCCTGTCCAGACTTCGGTATTGGATGGCCTCGGAAATATGGTTCTGATTCAGTTGCTCATGCCCTTCCAAATCAGCAATGGTACGGGCTACCTTCAATATACGGTCATAGGCCCTTGCCGAAAGGTTCAAGCGCTGCATGGCGTTTTTTAAAAGGGCTTTTGAGGATGCATCCAGCTTACAGAATTCCCGGATATGCTTGGTGTTCATCTGGGCATTGTAGTGTAGGTCCTTGATCTCCTCAAACCTTTTGGTCTGGACATCCCGGGCCGCCTCTACCCGCTTACGGATCTCCACACTGCTCTCCCCTTTCCTGTCATCGGATAGTTTTTCAAAGGGAACCGGGGTCACTTCAATATGGATATCGATACGATCCAACAGAGGTCCTGATATCTTCCCCAAATACCGTTGCATCTCGGCCGGCGAAGAAGTGACCGGAGCATCTGGATCATTGAAATACCCACCCGGACTGGGGTTCATACTGGCCACAAGCATGAAACTGCTCGGGTAGGTCACCGTGTATTGCGCCCTTGCAATGGTCACCTCCCGATCTTCCATGGGTTGGCGCATCACTTCCAATACCCTACGTTCAAATTCGGGGAGTTCATCCAAAAACAATACGCCATTGTGCGAAAGGGAAATTTCCCCAGGTTGTGGATAGCCGCCCCCGCCAACCAAGGCGGCACTACTGATCGTGTGGTGTGGACTGCGGAACGGCCGTTGACTCATCAATCCCTTATTCTTTACCTTGCCCACTACGCTATGTATTTTGGTGGTTTCCAAGGCTTCATGCAAGGTCATAGGCGGTAAAATGGAAGGTAATCGTTTGGCCAACATGGTCTTTCCCGCTCCAGGCGGACCGATCAAAATGATGTTGTGTCCGCCGGCAGCCGCTATCTCCATACAGCGTTTAATACTTTCCTGCCCTTTTACGTCTGCAAAATCGAACTCGGGTAAATCCAGATGGTCATAAAATTCTTGGCGGGTGTCCACTAGTGTCTCTTCTAAGGGAAGACCCTGATCAAAAAAGTCGATCACTTCTTTGATGTTTTCCACTCCATATACTTTAAGTCCATCCACAATGGCAGCTTCGTTGGCATTTTCCTTTGGAAGGATGAATCCTTTAAACCCCTCATGGTTTGCCTTTATGGCGATGGGCAATGCTCCTTTTATGGGCTGCAAGCTGCCATCCAGGGAAAGTTCTCCCATGATCAAATAGTTGTGGATATCTTCGGATTTTATCTGTTCCGAAGCGGCCAAAATACCCAAGGCCAAAGTAAGGTCATAGGCAGAACCTTCCTTCCGTAAATCAGCCGGGGCCATATTGATGGTTATCTTTTTGCCTGGAATGCGATACCCATTGTTCTGAAGGGCTGCCGCTATACGGAAGTTACTTTCTTTGATGGCGTTGTCCGGTAGTCCGACCAAATGATATCCTACCCCTCTATCAATATTGACCTCTACAACAATAGTAGTCGCCTCAATGCCAAAAACGGCACTACCATATACTTTTATGAGCATTCAGAAAATTCTTGAAGATTTGCGTCCCCAAAAATTAACTTTTACAAATTGGCAAGAGAGGGCAGATTGACGAATGCCCCATTTTGGATTGATACAGGTACTTTTTGAATTGGCGAATGGATTACTTTTTGGTAAAGGTGAGTACGGATTCCGCCGTTTCTTGAATTTCCTGTTTGTTCATCATCATCTTTCGGAACTTGCCCTGCACATACATTTCAGCCTGATCTTTGTAATGCTTGCTGAACGGATTTCCCGATTGGCCGGTGGGCAAAATACTGATGCTGTTTTCCACATCGGAAAAATCCACGATTCGGCGTGTGGATGGTCCTGAACTTACTTTGTAATAACCGGTACTGTCATAAGGAAAAGAGAGGTTATTAATGACTTCTCGGGTGCCTTCCACAGGAAATGGGCCCACATTGAAATATTTTCTCAACGACTCCACTTTTCCGAACGGGTGTTGGTGCTCCAAGGTATGTACTTTGTCCCAGGTCCATTGGCTTGGGTCCGGACCCAAATCTTTCACCAAGGACTGCCAGGCATCCGCAAAGGACTTCATGACGATATCTTTGCGGGTTTCCACCACATCTTTGGTATTCACATTGTCCCACCATTTTCCAGCATCCATTTTGGCTCCCCATGCAATTTGTCTCTTGAAGACATGGGTATCCAAAAATTCATTGAACATTTCCGAGCCCAATTCATCTTCCATCGTGTTTTTTACCATGAAATACTCGCTACGATGGTACAAAGTTGGACTAGTGCTATTCAGCGTGTATTCCCCGTTCCAGTTTTTAAGGGAATCCACCAAAACTAATTGTTCCTTGGTCAAATGGGAAACATCGAACAACTTGATCAACTCGGTTACCAGATCGGTATTTACAGGTGAGGTAACATCCAAAATCATTTCGGAAAACGATTCTTTATCCCAATCATCCTTGGCATCCAGCAACTGCACGATACGCTTCGCCCTATTCTCTGGTAGATAATAACCAGGATACAACATTCCAGAGATGGAATCTGGTTGATTATTCGCGGAATAGACATAATGCCAAGGCGGATTCACCGCACTAGGGTTTTCAGAAAAGTCGAGGTATCGCAATGGTTCCTCCTTGCCCGAAGTACCATCCAATATAAATTTGGTGGAGACACTATCCGGCA
>JASBTS010000077.1 GCA_030148305.1 Allomuricauda sp.
GCCAGAACATACATCAAAGCTCCAAAAATCAACATCACCAGCGCAGGTGGAATCCGTAGTCTCATACAAATGGGTTGATGGGCGAAATTACTACTTTTGAACCTCAATTGAATCCTTTTCTATTTTGAAACTTGTTTTTGCCACCCACAACATACATAAGCTTAGGGAAGTACAGCAACTCCTTCCCGATTCCATAGAACTTTTGTCGCTCAATGACATCAACTGTTTTGATGAAATTCCAGAAACGGGATCCACTTTGGAGGAAAATGCAAAGATCAAGGCGGATTTTGTAACCCAAACCTATGGTCTCAATTGCTTTTCGGATGACACGGGACTATTAATTGATGTATTGGATGGCAGGCCTGGCGTGTTCTCGGCCCGATATGCCGGTGAAGGCAAGAATGCACAGGACAACATGACCAAGGTCTTGAATGAATTGGAAAACCAAACGGACCGAAATGCCCACTTCAAAACCGTTATCCATTTAAATTGGAACGGCGAACCCTATGTTTTCGAAGGGATTGTGGAAGGTGAAATTACCCATAACCAATTTGGGAAAGGCGGATTCGGATACGACCCCATCTTCAAGCCATTGGGGTATGACCGCACTTTTGGGGAACTATCTTCAGAGACCAAAAATGCTATCAGCCATAGGGGAAGGGCCGTAGCAAAATTGGTTGCCTTCTTAGGCCCCACTGATCATATTTAGTGTACCTTTGCCGCTTTATTAACGCCGCCGGTATGGGCAAGGTGTTGCGATGGGCTAACGGGATATACTAAAAATCGCTCTATGCAACACAACATATTTGCGATCAAAGGTATATACCACTATGACAAAATTTGAAACCTTGGGGTTGGACAAACCCCTATTGGACGCTATTTCCGACCTAGGATTTGAGTCCCCATCTGAAGTACAAGAAAAAGCCATTCCCATTTTATTGGAGCAGGACACCGATTTGGTGGCCTTGGCACAAACAGGAACAGGAAAGACCGCCGCTTTCGGTTTTCCCATGATCCAAAAGATCAATGTAGAAAGTAGGACCACACAGGGATTGATTCTTTCCCCTACCCGTGAACTCTGCCTGCAGATCACCAATGAAATAAAACTTTACTCCAAATACCTAAAAGGATTGAACGTGGTTGCCATTTATGGTGGCGCAAGCATTTCGGAACAGGCCAATCAAATTAAAAGGGGCGCCCAGATCGTAGTGGCCACACCCGGTCGTATGAAGGATATGATCGGTCGAGGCATGGTGGATATTTCCAAAATTGATTATTGCGTACTCGACGAGGCCGATGAAATGTTGAACATGGGCTTTTATGAGGACATCAAGGACATTTTGTCCAATACTCCGGAAGAGAAGCTTACATGGCTTTTTTCGGCTACCATGCCAAAAGAAGTGGCTTCCATTGCCAAAAAATTCATGGTGAATCCGGTAGAGATTACCGTGGGTACCAAAAATGCAGGAGCAGCCACCGTACAACACGAATATTATACTGTAGGTGGAAGAGATCGTTACTCAGCCCTTAAACGTTTGGCCGATGCCAACCCTGGAATATTTTCCGTGGTGTTCTGCCGTACCAAGCGCGATACCCAAAAAGTAGCCGAGAAATTGATCGAGGACGGATACAACGCTGGAGCATTGCATGGCGATTTAAGCCAAAACCAGAGGGATTTGGTGATGAACGCCTTTAGAAAGAAACAGGTACAGATGCTCGTGGCTACGGATGTAGCTGCTCGTGGAATCGATGTGGATGATATCACCCACGTGATCAACTATCAGTTACCTGACGAGATCGAAACCTACACCCACCGAAGTGGTAGAACCGGAAGGGCCGGAAAATCAGGGATTTCCATGGTAATCGTTACCCGTTCGGAAGTAAGGAAAATCCGTTCCATTGAGAGTAAGATCAAACAGGATTTCATCCAAAAACAGATTCCATCCGGTATTGAAATCTGTGAGATCCAATTGTACCACTTGGCCAACAAAATCAAGGATACCAAGGTCAATAAGGAAATCGACAACTACCTACCTGCCATTTATGATGTGTTGGAAGGTATTGATCGCGATGAATTGATCAAAAAGATGGTTTCCGTAGAGTTTACCCAATTCTACAACTACTATAGCAAAACAAAAGACCTGAACTCTACCGAAGGTGGTAAGGACAGGGGCGACCGTGAAGATTTCTCCAAAGACGACTTACCCACTGAAGGTTCGGTGCGTTATTTCATCAATATTGGGGAGCGTGACGGTTACGATTGGATGTCGTTGAAAGATTTTCTACGAGATACACTTGACTTGGAAAAAGAGGACATCTACAATGTGGATACCAAGGATAGTTTCTCCTTCTTCAATACAGACGCACAGCTTACAGAACTCATCATTCAAACCTTCACCGAATTTAAGGTAGACGGACGCTTTATAAACGTTGAAGTTTCCACCAAGCCAGGAGGCGGCGGTGGTGGCAAGGGCGGCGGTAAAAAACGCAGCGGAAGAAAAGGTGGTGGCTTTAAAGGAGGAAGCGGTCGTAAACCAAGCGGAAACAAGCCGTTCAAAAGCGGTAAAAAAGGAAATTTCGCTAAAAAGGGAGGTAAAAAGAGACCTGGTTTTTATTAGTTAATTCTATATTAAATCATAGCGGGATCCTGTTTATTTTTCTTTGTTTAGTACCTTTATACCTACAAAGATTGCATGAGAAGAATTCTACTTACATTTTTCTCCATGGTTTCCCTTATGGGCCTTGCCCAAAATGAGGAGGAAAATCAGGAAATTAGAGAGATTACAGCGACTGTTGTGAACGCGCAGACGGATTTTCCTTTGGAAAGTGTGCACGTCATCAACCTGAATTTGGTAAAGGGAACCATTACGAACCAAAACGGAAAGTTTACCATTCCGGCGGCCGTTAATGATACCCTTTACTTGTCCTATCTCGGATTTAAGACACAGAAAATCAGGGTTACCAACGATATGTTCCGATACGGGGATACCAAAATTGCCCTTACGGAATTGGCATACGCCTTGGAAGAAGTGATCGTTAGACCCTATCAACTCACAGGCTATCTCGAAATAGATGTAAAGAACCTTCCCATCAACAATTCCCAACAATACAGCATTTCAGGGTTGCCAACCAGTTATGAAGCTGGAAACAAAAATCCCAGTGCGGTAACCAAGGTTTTGGGGGCTATCCTCAATCCGGCGGACTTGTTGCGGAACCTTTTTGGAAAAAAACCCAGACAAATGCGGAAACTTCGCCAGATCAAAGAAGACGACAATATTCGTGATCTTTTGGCTTCCAAGTTTGATCGTGAAACCCTGATGGAATTGCTACAATTGGAAAAAGTGGACATTGAGGATATTTTGAACAACTGCAATTACTCTAAATCTTTTATCACCACAGCGAACGACCTCCAGATTTTGGATGCCATTTCTAGCTGCTACGAGGAATATAAGGTGCTGAACCGAAAACAGTAATCGGGTTTTAGATAAAGGGCCTGCCACGGCCCGGCTATAAATAAATTTTCGAATTCCATATTCATTTTATAGCTTTAGACAAAATCCCAATTCATGAAAAAACTACTTGTCGTCATGTCCATGATACCCCTATTTTCAGGCTGTAAGGAAGTTCCAAAGCAAGAAGAGGCAACAGTGCAGGTAGCAGAACCACAAGAACCCAAAAAGGAGGTTCCCTTTGTTTGGGAAGGGGCCAACGTTTACTTTTTGTTGACCGACCGTTTTAACAATGGCAACCCCGAAAACGATGTCAATTTTGACCGTACCGAAGAAACCGGTGTTTTAAGGGGATTTGAAGGCGGCGACATTCAAGGCATTATTCAAAAAATAGAAGCAGGATATTTTACAGATTTGGGCGTTAATGCCATTTGGCTGACACCCATTGTGGAACAGATTCACGGTGCCACAAACGAAGGTACCGGCAATACGTACGGTTATCTTGGCTATTGGACCAAGGACTGGACTGCCATGGACCCTAATTTTGGAACGAAAAAAGACTTGGCCAATTTGGTCAAAGTGGCCCACAGCAAAGGAATACGCATTCTTTTGGATGTGGTTTTGAACCATACCGGACCCGTGACCGACAAGGACCCTGTTTGGCCCGATGACTGGGTACGAACAGGGCCTACCTGCGAATTCACCACCTATGAAAACACCACGGAGTGTACCTTAGTGGCTAATCTGCCCGATATTTTGACCGAATCCAATGAGCCTGTGGAATTGCCCGATGCCCTTTTGGCCAAATGGAAGGACGAAGGCAGATTGAGCAAGGAATTGGATGAGTTGAACCTCTTTTTTGAACGCACCAATTATCCAAGGGCTCCAAGATATTACATCATCAAATGGTTGACGGATTACATCAACGACTATGGGGTGGATGGCTTTCGGGTGGACACCGTTAAGCACGTAAACGAAAATGCATGGGAAGACCTGCACAAAGAAGCCACCTATGCCTTTGAAATGTGGAAGAAGAAGCATCAGGACAAGATATTGGACGAAAACCCCTTCTATATGGTCGGGGAAGTATACAATTATGGTATTTCAGGCGGGCGAGATTATGATTTTGGGGACAAAAAAGTGGATTTCTTCGGATACGGTTTCAAAAGCCTTATCAACTTTGAGCTAAAAACCGATGCCAACAAGGATTACGAGACCATTTTTGCCAAGTATAGCAACATCCTGAACACCAAATTGAAAGGAAAAAGTGTTCTGAACTACCTTTCTTCGCATGATGATGGCAATCCTTTTGACAAGGAGCGCAAACAACCCTTCAAGGCGGCGAACGTACTTTTGTTGACTCCTGGGGCTTCACAGATCTACTACGGGGACGAAACCTCCAGGCCTTTGACCGTGGAGGGGGCCGAAGGCGATGCCAATCTACGTTCCCTTATGAACTGGAAAGACCTTGACAGCCTCCCTGACATTCAAATTATTCATCGACATTGGCAAAAACTGGGGCAATTCCGAAGGAACCACCCATCCATTGGGGCCGGTAAACATAAAATTTTATCTAAATCCCCCTATGTGTTCTCCCGAACCTATCTGGAAGGAGAATACAAGGACAAAGTAGTCATAGGATTGGATCTGCCCAAAGGTAAAAAGTCGCTTTCCGTAAAAGGATTCTTTGGTGACGGCACCAAATTGTTCGATACCTATTCCGAGACAGAGGTAATGGTCACCAACGGCAAAGTAGTATTGGAAAATGACTTCGATACAGCGCTTTTGGAACTTGTGGAGCCTTAGATTCTGGCTATTTTTCCAAGATATTTTTGAGATTGGCCAAGCCTTCTTCAAAATCCTTGCCAACGGCTTTGTCCATGTTCATGAACAGCATCATAATACTCATGGGAAACTTGTTCTTTCCTGAAAAACCCCAAACAACCTTGGTTGTTCCAGAATCTAACTCTTCAGTGACCAAATAACAATCAGAAGTAGATTCCCAAGGTTTTAAAAAGCGAAGCTCACCTTCTACCCGTTCCCCTTCCACAATTTTGGTGATTTCCTGCTCCCCTTCCCCTACCTGTTTGTTACCTTTCCAATGGTTTGTGGCACCAACCTCACCATCGGTTCCGGTAAAGGTCTGTACCATGTTAGGGTCCTTTTTAGCCCAGGGACTCCAATGATCTTGATTTTTTAAGGATTTGAGATAGACAAAAACTTCGTCTTTCGGTTTGGCAATTTCAACAGATCGCGAAACATCATAGGTTTTTGGTGCAATAGCACCTAAGATGAGAATAAGGACCAAAAGACCTAAGAGGATATACAGGAACAACATAACGTAATGGGTTGGTTTACAACTAAAAATACAAAAAATCCTCAGTCGGCATAATACCTTTTGATAATGCCCTTTACATGTTGAATGGATTTTTGTGTCCAGTCCATCCGCTTTTCAAGAATTTCGGTGTCGGTCAAACGCCAATCCAGTTGAGAGGTTCTTACCTTATGGGCCACTTCTTGGATGATGATGGCCGCCGCCACGGAAACATTCAAACTTTCCGAAAAGCCGACCATGGGAATTTTAAGGAAACCGTCTGCCTGTTGCATAACCTCGTCGCTCAAACCCCCTTTTTCCGTGCCAAAAAATAGGGCCGACTTTTGTTCCGGGAAAAAATCGGATAACAGCGTGGAATTGTCATGGGGCGTTGTGGCAATGATTTGATAGCCTTGTTGTTTCAAGGCCGCTAAGCAATCCCTAGTGTTGTTGTATTTGTGCACATCCACCCATTTTTCGGCGCCCATGGCAATATTCTTATCCAGCATTCTGGCAAAACGGTCCTCTACCACATGTACTTCCTGTACCCCGAACACATCACAACTGCGGATAATGGCACTGGTATTGTGCATTTGGAAGACATCTTCAATGGCAACCGTAATGTGCCGGGTACGAAGTTGCAATACCTCCAAAAAACGCTGTTTGCGCTCCTCGGTGAGATACCCTTCCAAATAATCCAACAAATCCAAATCTACCATGGGCCGCAAGATAGAAAAATTTAAAGAGGTGTATCCGGACTGCCTAAATTGGAAAAGGAAACGGATTTTGTGGTAATTTGGATGTAAAAGCACCCTCTTTTCGTTTTTATAATGAATGGAGCTAAAGCTGTATTAGAATGGAACTTACACAGGAAATCAAGAATTACATTGACCAATGTATTTTATGTTGGCTAGCAACGTCATCCTCGGAAGGGATGCCCAATGTATCACCAAAAGAGATATTTACTTATTATGAGAAGGATAAAATAATCGTCGCCAATATTGCTTCCCCTCAAACCGTTCGGAATATCACACAGAATGAAAATGTCTGCCTAAGTTTTATCGATATTTTTATTCAGAAGGGGTTTCAAATAAAGGGAAAGGGGGAAATCATTAAGAAAACAGATTTGGAATTTGATGGGATGGAAAAAATATTGACCAAATTGACAGATGGAAAATTCCCGTTTTCAACCATAACAAAAATTACAGTTCATGGGATAAAACCGATTATAGCCCCCAAATATGTGTTATATCCCGAAACCACTGAAGAAGAACAGACAGCAAGTGCAAAAAAGGCATATGGTGTGCCGTAATGGATTAAATACCATATTTAACCAAGTATCCGAAGGGCTCATTAGGTCTCTGCAATCACCTCGCAAACTCTCTCCTAGTTGTCGCAATCACACCGCATTCAAAATTCTGAAAATCATATATTTACCTAAACACTTTATACAAACACCTCTACAATCCACGCACATGAAATTGAAATTTATCCTTCCCCTATTATCGTTAACATTCTTTTTGAGCTGCAAAACAAGCCAACTGCCCTCCACCTTGACCAAGGGCATGTACAAAGTGACCATTTTATACCCGAACGGCGAGGGCAAAACCTTCGATATGGACTATTACGAGCAAAAGCACATGCCCATGGTGGCCAATTTTATCGGGGACAACCTGAAATTCTATGAAATTGACAAGGTCATCTTCGTGAGAACGCCGAACGACCCACCGGCCCATTTGGCCGTAGGCTATTTTTATGTTTCCGACATTGCGAAATATGGGCAAGCTATTGGCGCCAACCGCGATGCCATTGTGAACGATTTTAAAAATTACACCAACATTCAACCTGTAATCCAGATCAGTGAAATCCAACAAGTGGTCTACAAAAAATAAACTGCCAACTTTTCATGAAAGACAATTTCTCTTCGCAATCGGACCAATATGCCAAATTCCGACCGACATATCCTTCGGAATTGTTTGTCTATCTGAACGGATTGGTTGCTACTAAAAAAGCTGCCTGGGATTGTGGTACAGGCAACGGACAGGTAGCTTTTGAACTGGCCAAGACCTTTGAGCACGTATTTGCCACGGATATCAGTCAGGCCCAGCTAGACCATGCTCTGAGAGCGAAGAACATTACTTATTCGGTTCAACCTGCAGAAAAAACAGATTTTGAAGATGGTATTTTTGACCTGATCATAGTGGCCCAAGCCATTCATTGGTTCAATTTTGATGCCTTTTATGCGGAAGTAAGACGAACGGGCAAGCAGAACGCCTTTCTAGCAGTTGTTGGGTACGGAAGAATCCGTATCAACCCGGTAATTGACAAGGTAATCACAGAATTTTATACCAACATCATCGGCCCGTATTGGGATAAGGAAAGAAGATTTATTGACGAGCATTACACCACCATCCCCTTCCCTTTTGAGGAATTGGAAACCCCAACTTTCGAGAACATCCATCACTGGCAATTGGAACACCTCATCGGGTATCTGAATACCTGGTCGGCGGTAAAACATTACATCAAACAGCACCAACAGAATCCCGTTGAAAACCTGCTACTTCAGTTGGAACCTCTGTGGAAAGATGGGGAAATCAAAACAGTCAGGTTTCCCATTTTGCTGCGGGTGGGTAACATTCATCACTCCAATAATGGGTCTATTTCGTGTTAATCCGATATTTCACATAGCCCTGCATTTGGTAGGAGCTCATCACGGTTTGGGCCGTTAACGATACCTTGAACATGGGCAACAAGGCCTCTTTATCCACCTCGAAGAAAAACATGGCCTGTCCGCACGAAATGAACTTGGCACCCAAATCTTCCAATTCTCCGATGAGCTTTAAATTGGGATTATCCACCTTGAATTTCTCATTGTAAAACGTATTGGTGGTAAACGCATTGAGCGAGCCTGCGTGAACTACAAGCACTGGAAAAATCTTTTCCACCGGAATACCTGAAGCTACATGTAGATTGATGATTCTCGCCACTTCGGTTAAACTTGCATCTACTTTGGCAGGGGCTTCATCATCGAACTCGACCAATTCGAACAACAGCTTGTAATCCAAGTTTGGATTCGGGATTTCCGTGACATCTTCCACGGGAACAACACCCGAAAATGTTCCGGCTTCAATTACTGGAAAAATGGCAATCTCTGCTACCTTGGCGAACATTTCCATCCTTTTTTTGACGGCTTTTTCCATTTTTATAGAATCTGCTTTAGCAGCAGCCATTGCAATACTATCTTTTTCGTTGGATTGGGAGTGACCGCCCATGGCGATGAATCCCACAAGAAGAAAGAGGATTTGTTTTTTCATTTTAAAGAGGTTGGTTGTTATTTTGAATAGGATAGGCTATACTTACACTTATTACTATTCACATGTTGAATGTACATAAAAAATAGGCACATAAAACATTGTAATTCAGATCAAAAATACCAAAATGCCAAAGCAAAAAATAGTTGTCCTTACCGGAGCGGGAATGAGTGCCGAAAGTGGGTTGAAAACCTTTCGTGATGCCAATGGGCTTTGGGAGGGACATGATGTAATGGAAGTGGCCTCGCCCCAAGGATTTGCCCGAAATCCTGAACTGGTATTGGAATTCTACAACCAACGGAGAAGGCAATTATTGGGAGTAAGCCCCAACCTTGGGCATTTGGCCTTGGCCCAACTGGAGCAAAAGTTTGATGTGAGCATTGTGACCCAAAACGTGGACAACCTTCATGAACAGGCGGGCAGCAGCCATGTGGTGCACCTTCATGGTGAACTCTTTAAAGTACGCAGCACCCTGGATGAAAACTATGTTTTGGATTGGAAAAAGGATTTGGTCCTTGGTGACCTGGATTATGCTGGCCACCAATTACGGCCTCATATTGTGTGGTTCGGGGAAATGGTCCCTTTGCTGGAAACCGCAGCGGAAATCACCCAACAGGCCAATATTCTGATTATCATCGGAACCTCCATGCAAGTATACCCAGCAGCTAGCTTGATCCATTATGTAGATCACCAAACGCCCATCTACTTTGTAGATCCCAAACCCACGGTAAGGGCATCGGATTTTGGCAACCTTACCATCATCCAAAAAACGGCAGTTGAAGGTGTTCCTCCACTAGCGGAAGAACTTTTCAATACTTGGCCCTAGCTGCATCGGCCCAAGAAACCAGGGCGGTTATCTGTGCTTCGGTCAAGCGGGCATCGCCGTGGGTCCAAGTGTATTCTTTCAATGGCATACCTCCCTTTTTCACCTCTTCCACCACTTCTTCCAATTTGTGGTCTTTCTTCTTGTCGGTATAGTTTTCCCAATCGGAAAAATTGAGGTGTTCCTTCCCTTCTTTCACATGTCCCGCCAACCAATAGGACACGGGAGCAATGTTGTTGTACCAAGGATATTCGGTATTGGCACTGTGACAATCATAACAGGCCGATTGTAATATTTCCTTCACCTCGGCACTGGGTTGTGTCTCTGCTTCAAAAGCAGCTACGTAATCACCAACGGCCTGGTTTTTTTGCGGTCTGTAAAATTGCATCCCCACCAAAATCACCAGAAGGGCAATTGCTATTTTTTTTATTACTTTCATCACTCAAGGGTTTTAGTAAAGATACGTTTTTGTGACCGAAAAAGAACTGCATATTGTACTGACATCCGGAAGGCTTTCCAAGGCCCAAGTGGACATCCTTGTGGACCAAATGTTGCCATTTCCCGAGCTTGCCCGACAACTCTTCAATGAAGTATTGTTGGAGGACAAAGAAGGGGCTTTTCAGGCCAGTTGGACCTTTGATCACCTGATGCGAAAACAGTTGGGCTACCTGCTTCCATTTTTTGGAACTTTTGCAAGCAATTTACACCACTTGAAAACAGAATCCTGCATCCGCCCCATGGCCCATGTGTGTGAAATGGTCTGTATTGCCTATTTCAAAAAGAAAGATCCTTCATTTGTCAAGCATATTTCCGATGATCAATTGGAGTTGATGATGACCAGTTGTTTTGATTGGTTGATCAGTCCGATGAACATGGCACCCAAGGTCTTCTCCATGACCTGCCTATATTATTTAGGATTGAGATTTTCTTGGGTCCACCCCGAATTGAAGCAGGTATTGTTGGATACTTACCCCACTGGCTCCAAAGGTTATCAGAACCGGGCCAAAAAAACGCTGGATAAGTTGGCCCGATTGGGGGTCTAAACCCAACGGTTTAAGTATCTTTGATGCTTTCAAAATTTCCGTGACCATGTCGTTGACCCAACTAAATGCCATTTCGCCGATTGACGGTAGATATCGAAATAAAACCGAGGCCCTTCAGCACTACTTTTCAGAAGAGGCCCTGATCAAATATCGGGTTCAGGTAGAGATTGAATATTTTATCGCTCTTTGCGAGATTCCCTTGCCTCAGCTGGCGGATTTCAACACGGCATTGTTCCCCGAACTACAAAAAATCTACAAGGATTTTTCTGCGGAAGATGCATTGGCTATCAAAGAGATTGAAAAGACCACCAACCACGACGTAAAGGCCGTGGAATATTTCATCAAACAAAAGTTTGATGGGTTGGGCCTACAAAAACACAAGGAGTTCATCCACTTCGGATTGACTTCACAGGACATTAACAACACCGCCATTCCGCTATCGATAAAGGAGGCCATGAACGATGTTTATGTTCCGGCCTATTTTGAAGTAATCGATAAATTGAAGGCCTTGGCCAAGGAATGGGAAAACATCCCCATGTTGGCCAGAACCCACGGACAACCGGCTTCCCCTACCCGTTTGGGAAAGGAAATCGAGGTGTTTTTGGAGCGATTCAAGGAACAGTTCAATTTATTGAACGATATCCCCAGTGCAGCCAAATTTGGAGGTGCCACCGGAAATTACAATGCACACAAAGTGGCCTATCCCGATCAGGATTGGCGCTTTTTTGGACAACAGTTCGTGCAGGGAAAACTGGGTCTTCACCACTCTTTCCCAACCACGCAGATTGAACACTATGACCACATGGCCGCCTTGTTCGATTGCTTAAAACGCATTAATACCATTTTGATCGACCTGGATCGTGATTTTTGGACCTATATCTCCATGGATTACTTCAAACAAAAGATCAAAAAGGGTGAGGTGGGATCATCAGCTATGCCACACAAGGTGAACCCCATCGATTTTGAAAATTCCGAAGGAAATTTAGGTTTGGCCAATGCCATTTTTGAGCATTTGTCCGCCAAGTTGCCCATTTCCCGCTTGCAGCGTGACCTGACCGATAGCACCGTGCTCCGAAATGTGGGCGTTCCCTTTGCCCATACCTTGGTCGGGTTCCAATCGACCTTGAAGGGTTTGAACAAATTGGTTTTGAACCAGGAAAAGTTTGAAAAGGATTTGGAAGACAACTGGGCCGTGGTGGCCGAAGCCATACAAACCATCCTTCGAAGGGAAGGTTATCCGAACCCCTACGAAGCCTTGAAAGGACTCACCCGAACCAATGAAAAGATTACCCAAAAATCCATTGCAGATTTTATCGGGACTTTGGATGTTTCGGATGCCATTAAAGCTGAACTGAAGCAAATCACCCCAGCGAATTATACGGGGGTTTGATTGATTTCATCAGTTTTCTTTTTTGGTCTAGGAGAAAATTTCAAAAAGGTTTTTGGGGAATAGTACTTATCGGTCTCGTATAACCGTTAGTTACGGTTTTTAAGACAGTAATTTTTCCGTTTGGACCGACGTTAGCAATCCCGAGTGGATTCGGACGTAGTCAAATCCACCGTAATTGCTATTATACATTGTTGTATACACCTGCAGTATTTTACGAGTGTACTTCACTAGAATTTATTCCAATGAAGCAAAGATTTTACCAAGGATATTATACGACCTGTTATGACCAACACCTGGACCATATGCGCTGGAAGTTAAGGCAATAACCATTTCTTTTTTTGGGACTACAACTAAAAGGTTACCTCCGTTACCAGAAGCATATATATAGTCTACTTTGTTTTTGCCAAAAGTTCGATGTGATTTATACCACAACATCCCATAGGCATCCGAATAAGGGTTATCGTTTGTTAGGTCAAAGACTTCATTCGATAAGCGCTGGATATACTCCGGATCTATAATCTGCCGATTTCCCCATTTTCCTTCATTGACCACAAGAACACCGAGTTTGGCAAAATCCAAGGTCGAAAGATATAAATTTCCTGCAGCACCTGTCTGGTTTGAGGCATTTGTATACCAATATACCTGTTCAATCCCCAAAGGGTCAAACAGTTTTTTTATTGCATAATCCTTAAGGCTCATCCCTGATACTTCTTCAATTACTGAAGCAATGAGTAGAGGATTTATGTCAGCATAGACGAAACGGGTCCCGGGTTCTGAGGAAAGGGGTACTTGCAAAATATAGTCACGCCAGTTATCTTTTGCTATCCAGTTGACCGAATGACCGGTTGTCATGGGGTTGTCAGTATCGGCATCCAGTCCAGATGCCATATCCATGAGATGCTGAAGGGTAATTCGCTTATAATCAGAATTTAAATTTGGATATTTACCTTTCGAAAAAAAAGAATAAATATCTTGCTCTAGATTTTGCACCAGACCTTCTTTGAGAGCTATACCTAATAATAGGGCTGTTACACTTTTCCCCGCAGAGCGTATGTCATGTATGGAGTTTCTCCAATATGTATTAAAGTATTCTTCTATCACGATTTGATTGTTCTTAATAACAACTAGTCCCCTGAAGTCATTAGGTGGGGTATTGCTTATGAGGGTTATAAGACTGGCAATGGAATCCTTATTAAATCTTGCTTCTTCTAGACTCACCTTTGGAAATTCCGGAATTGATGGTTTCAGTTTATCTCGGAGTTGTGTCTGACCAACTGAACTTGAGAACGAGAGTAGTACTATTAAAAGTTTTAAAAACCTCATGTTGAAATTATTATATTGCCCGATGCTGAAACAAGTTCAGCACAGGTAAGTGAAGTTAGCTTTTTTTAACTTATAAAGTCCATTGCCGATTTTATTGATACCCCAGAGGTTTCAGATACCATCAAAACCGAACTGAAACACATAACCCCAGCAAATTACACAGGGGTGTAGTTTTTGTCATTCCTGCGAAAGTAGGAACCCATTTGTGATGAGATTCTTCGTCCCGATAGCTATCGGGACGTTCAGAAGACAATGAAAGAGTTTTTAGCCAGCTCACCTTTGCTTTTGAATTTGAACCCGATGCGGATATGGAATTTCAATGCCCGCGGCATCCAAGGCCAATTTGCAATTTTCATAGGTATTGAAGTACACATCCCAATAATCTTCGGGCTTACAGAATGGCCGTACGGCAAAATTTACGGAGCTGTCCGCCAATTCCATCACGTTTACCGAAGGCGCAGGATCTTGCAGCACTTTTGGGTTGGAAGTCAACACATTCAACAGTACTTCCTTGGTCTTTTTGATATCCTCTCCATAACCGACTCCGATTACGGTATCGACCCGCATTTTTCCCTCTGCCGTGTAGTTGATGATATTTCCATTTGCCATGGCACCGTTCGGCACAATGGCCAGTTTATTTTGTGGAGTAATCAATTTGGTGGTGAAGATTTCCACTTCTTTGACCACACCCAATATTCCTTGGGCCTCGATTAAATCCCCTATCCGATAAGGCTTAAAAATCATTAACAACACTCCTCCAGCAAAATTGGACAGAGAGCCCTGAAGAGCCAAACCTACCGCCAAACCGGCAGCAGCGATAACGGCGGCAAAGGTAGTGACATCTACCCCCAACCGTGATATTACCACAATGATCAGGAATACTTTGAGCACCCAAGAGAATAGATTCAATAAAAATTTCTGAAGGGATTCATCATACTTGCTCTTGTGCATTACCTTTCTCGTGGCCCTGATTACTCTATTAATAATCCACATACCCGCTAGGTATATGAGTATGGCGGTTATTAATTTAGGTCCAAATTCCTTGGCCAACTCCAAGCCATAATTCATCCATTCCTCTGCTTTTTCCATGGTGTTTGATTTTTTGTTAGTGTTCTAATAATGAGACACTAAGTTAAGAAAGTAAGTCACCATTGGAATTGCGAAATGTTTAATAAAAAAGAAAAGGGCGACAAATGTCGCCCTACCCAAAATTTATGATGATTGGTCTTAGCCTTTCAAAAATGCGCCGATCTCACCCAAACCTTCTCCTTTGTAGTCGGATTTTTGGATGGCCTGCATCAGTTGCATGATGTGTGCGGGGTTCATATCCTTACCCAGAACGCGCACCAATGCGAATCCCTTATCGCTGCTATCCCCATAAATGATCACCTCATCAATGGCATCTTCTTCACCCAAATATTTGATTACGCCTTTGCCATATTTGGAGTTGATCTTCATGAGTTCCACAAATTCATCGCCCTTCAGAATCTCTTTCACCTTTTTCTTCTCCAATTCGTATTCCGCTTCGTTGCTGTCATTCTTTCTAAATGCCAACAAGTTGAATTTACGTAACGATTCCACTGCCTCTCTTTGAGTGGGCGTCAAATCGATACCTTCCATTTTAAGGATACTGGCCGGAACGTCAATGGACAAAAAATTGGGGTTCTCGGAATTGTCCACATAATACTCCTGCAAACTTTGTTGCGAAGAGCAGGAAGCCAAAAGTACGGCTCCCAGTACTGCGATGCTTTTTAAAATATTTTTCATTGCTATGTCTTTTTGATTGATATGGATGTCAACAAATCAGCTGACAGTAATTAGTTGCGAATGATTGCTTTTTGTTACAATCCCGAACCAATTACTGCCAACCGAAAGTGTGTTTTTAGTTATTCTTGCCCGCTTTGTTCAACTCTTCGGGCAGGTTCATCTTTTTGGTCAAAGAATTGATCTTGTTCAAATCGATGTCACCGGTAAGGGATAGGATCACCGTCTCAAACTGACGCCCATTGGATTCTACATTATTGATTCCTGTTATGAACATCAACAGTTCGCTTACGTGGTCATCGTCCCTACCTTGCTTAATGTAAAACTTTACATTGGCATCCTTATCCTTCACACGCATCAACTCTTCCATCTTAGCTGAACCCAAGTAACTGTTCACGGCGGATTTCATATCGGCACCGATGTTTTTGTTGTCGGTGGTGAACACCTTCAAACTCTTCAGGCTGCTGGCAATGTCCATAAAATCTCTGGCCTCTGGATCATCTACTTCTACATCGATCTTGGCCAATAGGTTGAACATGCTTTTGTTCACTACCACGGAGGTCACATCGTCCATGTCCTCGAACTTGTCAAAAAGGGATTGTGAAAATCCGGCAAGTGGTAGTACGGTCATCAATAGGATTAAAATATGCTTTTTCATCTTTTTCGTTTTTTAATTGTTGTTGTAAATTTTCTCTTTTGCTTCTTGAAACTCTTTCAGATAGGCCACTTTTTCTGTTCCACGGCCAAAATTCTCCGCTAAGAGCTCGAACGCTTTTTTGGTTTCCTGGTAGGCATATTCTGCCTCTTTTCTTTCTTGGTATTGTTTACCAAAATAGATGCCAAAGGTTAAAACTACTGCCGCTGCAACGGATAGCCACTTGTAATAGTTTACTCTAGGTTTTAATGGAACCTGCTTGGTGTACCTTTCTTCCTTGGCGATGGAAAAGTAGTTGAACATGGGCCTATATTGTTCCAGGTGCGGTGCTACGCTGTCCTGTGCGAAATACTCCCTAAGTTTTCGTTCCTCGGCTACAGTGGTAGTGGCCTCGAAATACTTTTCCAATATTTTTTCTATGTTACCCAATTCCATAGCTGTGTTTTTTTGTTAATTCGTCCCTAACTGTTTTTCTTGCCCTGGACAGTGCAACGCGCACTGCCGTAGGTTTCATGTCGAGCAGATCACAGATCTCCTCGAACTCATATTGCTCCACATCACGCAGTTGCAATACCATTTTTTGTTGTTCTGGTAATTCCTCCATAATGCGCTCCATCCAACCTATGCTATCTTCGGCTTCCAATTGCTTCTGTAGCGACACGGTTTCGTCCGTGTAGTTGCTGTGCACCAATTTCAGGTTACCAGCTTGCTTGGACTTCAAACGGTCCAAACAAAAGTTTTTGGTCATGGTCATGGCAAAGGCCTCTACATTTTTGTACTCTCCCATCGACTCATTTTTCG
>JASBTS010000092.1 GCA_030148305.1 Allomuricauda sp.
TAGGCCTTGTGCAAAATGGTAAATGCAATCCAGTTGTTGTCTGGACTGGGCACCAAGCGGTTGGCATATTTGGATTTGATGTGCGTTCTTTCATCCTTACCGTTCAAATCCACCGATTTTAGGGATTTGGTCAGGTTCCCAAAATAGGTGCCTCCCGTTTGGTAGAAAATACGTTTACCGTCTTTGGTGAAAACGGGATATTCCCCATCTTCCAGAACCCACTTGGCATTTGTGCCATCGGCATTCATGGTATAGATTCCCGATTTGTTGGTAAAGACCCTGCCTTGGTCATTGTTACCCGATTCTTTTTGATAGGTGATCATCTTTCCATCTGGACTAAAGGAAGGTGTCCTGTAAATGCCTTTTTCGGTGGTCAGTTTGGTCATGGTGCCTCCAGAAGTCGGAATCTTGTATATGGCCCCAAGGTTTTCGTCGTTCCAAGTTACAAACGTAATGGTCTTTCCATCTGGTGAAAAAGCAGGCTCAAACTCAAAATCTTCTCCTTTGGTCAAACGGGTTGGCTTACCATTGGGCAATTTTTTGGTCCAAATGTGCCCCAACGCGTTAAAAACCAATGTCTTTTGGTCTGGGGAGGTAATCGCATGCCGAATCACTTTTGCCGTAAATTGGTCAGGAGCGGCAGGCGAATCTACATGAAGGGTTTCCGCAATTTGGATCTTGGCATCAACGGTAAAAGGGATGTTTTTTACTGCCAATGAGTTGATGTCTATTTTATAAATCTTCCCTTTGTTCCAAAAAACGATTTCCTTGTCATTGGGCATCCAACTAAAGTTGGGATATACCCCAAAAATGGCCCAAGCCTCTTGTTGGTCCTTGTTCAGGTCATCAAAAATGGGCCACTCTTCACCTGTTTCTAAGTTGTGAAGGAAAAGGACCGTTTTCGTGCGGACACGTTTAATAAAGGCCAACGTCTTGCCATCGTGGGAAATTTGTGGCCTAGCGGCACCGCCTGGACCTCCTGTAACCGTAGTGGTTTCTCCAGTTTCAAAATCGTACCGTTTAATGGCGTAAATCTGTGAGTTAGGGTCCTTGTTATATTGAAAATAGCCGCCGGGATACACATCTTCACTGTAATAAAGATATTTCCCATCAGGGGAGATGACAGGTTCGTTCACATCTTGCTGGTCGTTTTTTCGCTTGGTCAATTGAATCCCAGAACCACCGCTGATATGGTATTGCCAAATTTCACCGGCACCCAGGGAACGCCCTGAGGTAAAGTGCTTTCGGGCCACCAAATAGTTGCCATCAGGCAGCCAATAGGAGTTGTTCAACAACCTGAAATTTTCCTCGGTCACCTGTTTGGCATTGGAGCCATCGGTATCCATTACCCAAATATTGTCCCCACCGCCCGCATCACTGGTAAAAGCAATTTTTTTGCCATCGGGACTAAAGTGTGGTTGCACCTCAAAAGGGATTCCGGTCCGTAACGCCTTTGCTTTTCCTCCGGTTATGGGTATGGAATAGATATCACCCAAAAGGTCAAAAACGATAGTCTTACCGTCCGGACTCACATCGAGGTTCATCCATGTGCCCTCATCTGTGGTAAATGGATGTTCCTTGAAGTTGAAATCCCCTTTGGGATTGGTCACATCCCACTTGGAGTCATCCTTTTTATCTTGGGAAAAAAGTGCTGTAGATGCCATAAGCACCAACAGGAAAAGAGGCTTTTTCATTTTTGGTCGTTAATTAGTCGCTTAAAGATACCAAAAAGCCTCGCTGGATTTCTTAAAAAGATGTTAAGGGGATGATAGGCAAAGGTCTTAAGGACCCAAGGAAAGAGATTGTATCACTCATTTTTGTAGATGACCCCATCCTTCATCACCAATCGAATCTTTTCCATCTGCTTGATGTTTTGCAACGGGTCGCCCTCCACGGCAATGATATCGGCCAAAAAACCGTTCTGGATTTTGCCCAAGTCAGTCAAATGCAATACCCTGGCATTTACAGTAGTGGCCGATTGCAATACTTTGATGGGCTCCATCCCATACTCGACCATAAGTTCCATTTCCCTATAATTTTCGCCATGTGGAAAAACCCCGACATCGCCTCCAAAGACAATGTCCACCCCAGATTCCAGGGCCAGTTTGAAGGATTTTTTCTTTTGTACGATTCGGTCGGTATCAGGTTCCGTACCTTTTTTCCAACCCTTGTACTGCTCCGTGGCATCACTGGCAGCCAGAGTGGGGCAGAGGGCCACATTTTTTTCCTTCATCAGCGCAAAGATTTCCGAAGTGCCGTTGTCACCATGTTCAATGGTTTCCACGCCGCCCATGATGGCACGTCGCATGCCTTCGGTAGTACCCGCATGGGCCACTACATAGCGTCCCGCCGTGGTTGCGATGGCCACCATGGCATCAATCTCCTCTTGTAGAAAAGTGGGTTGGGAGGGTTCTCCCTTTCCCCATCTGTAATCGGCATATATTTTAATAAGGTTGGCACCATTGCCCATTTGGGTACGGACTTCCTTGATCGCTTCGTCCCTTCCACTCACGGGAACCGCACCAAGGGGTACGGTGACCCCATCATGAAATCCTTTTGGACCATATGCTCCGGTCGCCACAATAGCGGGACCGGCAACCAGCAACCGGGGACCGGGAATGATGCCCTCATCTATGGTCTTCTTTAGATATACATCGGTATATCCGGCACCTTCGGAACCAAGATCGCGCATAGTGGTGATCCCGGCCATCAGCGATTTCTTGGCATGGACCACACCACGAATGGCCCTTTCGGTGGGGGATTCCTTTAGCACTTGATCGTTCCATTCGGTCTCGTTGTAGGGATGTAAAAGCACATGGGAATGACCTTCAATGATTCCAGGCATTAAAGTGGTTCCATCCAAATCGATCCTTTTATAGGAATTGGCCCGTTTTAAACCATTTTCTGGTCCCGCATACACAATTTTGTTTTCTGCCACTGCAACTACCCAACCTGAATGCATTTCTTCCCCATCAAATACCCGATCTGGGATCAACAAGGTCTGTGCTTGGGTTGAAGCGGTCATCCAAAGCATCAATATCAGAAGGTAAGTGCGGTTTGAGAGAAATGTTTTCATCATGGCGTTTTGATTTAGGGCATTACGGCTTCATCCAAAAGTTTATTCAATTGCTCTTTGGAAAACACTTGTGTCCCTTTAATTACGGAATGGATGTTTCGGGTATTCTCAATATTTTCCAATGGATTGCCTTCCAAAATTATCAAATCGGATACTTTTCCTTCGGAAATGGTGCCATATCCATCAGTTTGCCCCAAAAATTTAGCTCCATTATAGGCTGAGGTTCGAAGTGCATCCAAAGGAGAAATACCATTTTCCACCATGGCCTGCAGTTCCCCATGCAAAGAAATTCCGGGATAGGTATAAGAGTTGAAGGCCCCACTATCGGAGCCAGCCAAAAGTTGTACTCCGGCCGTATTCAGGGATTTGGCCAGTTGCCCAAAGAAGGCATCCAGTTCTTTTCTGTTTTTTCTGGCTTCCTCGGAAGCATTCAGAGCACTTCGGATACGTCCCTCGTATGTTTTGATGATGCCTTGCCCCATGTACTTTAAATAGGGGTCGTTGCTATGGTCCACTTCATCCAGATAGCTCAAGGTCTTGCCAATATGAAGGGTGGGAACCACAAAAACATCATTTTCCACTAAAGTGTTGAAAGTCGCTTGGGCCGTACTATCGGAGTAAGCACCCATCAAGGCAGGCATAGCTCCCCAAAAGCCCATTTCACCGGTTTTTAATTTTTCGGTTACCTCTGCCTCATTGCCGGCACAACCTTTCATGATATAGTATAAGTGTTCTATACCGTCCATTCCAGCAGCAACGGTTTCATCCAAGGTAACGGTGAAGGGCATATGACCCGATACAGTGAACCCCCTTTTTTTGGCTTCTTCGATGGATTTGAGGTAGTTTCCCCCAGAAATACGGCTGTCGTAGATTTTTACAAAATCGACCTTCAGGATTTCCAAAGAATCCAAAGCATGTACAATATCTTCGTCCATTTCCACTTCCAAGGAACCGGCCCAAGTGGCATTGGGCCCATCAATTTTGGGTCCGGCCGTAAAAATGGTGGGACCTACCAATTGCTCGTCAGCGATTTGTTGTTTCCAGTCCATGACCGAATGGGTCAAGTCCCCACCGGCATCCCGCACAGTGGTAATGCCATTGGCGATGAAGAGTTTTAGGAAATTCTTGTTGTTGGCAATCAACGAATCGCCACCTCTTAAATGGATGTGGTTGTCCCAAAAACCGGGCAGCACATATTTGCCTGTGGCATCTATAGTGGTATCGGCCGCAAAATCACTTTTGACACCAGCTTCCAATATGGCCTGAATTTTTCCTTCGGAAAGGTATAGGTTTTTTATGGCAATGTCCCCAGTTTCCAAGTCAATGACGTTGGCATTGGTTATGGCAATATCTGCATGGTGCTTTGCTGTTTTGGTCTGACATGAGGCCAAAAGGATGAGCACTAAACCGAATAGCCAAATTTTTGCATTTTCTTTCATGACCAAGAATTTCTGGATTTAATGTTTTGTTCAGAGAAGGAAATGATTTCCTCGATTCTTTTTTGACGGGTCTCTTCCCGTTTGGCCTGGTTCAGCCAGTACAGGTAACTTTTTCGTTGCCCACGGGTAAACCCTTGAAAGTTCTGATATGCTTTTTTGTTTTTATTGAATGCATTTTGAAGGTCTTCGGGGACCACACCATTTTCCACATCGTCCAGTACCGTCCACGACCCATTTTCCTTTGCCAATTGAATGGTATCAAGGCCACTTTGGTGCATGAGTCCTTCTGCCATCAATTCCTCTATATGGTCCTTGTTGACCTTGCTCCAGGTGCTTTTGGGCTTTCTGGGACAGAAATACTGTCTTCGCCTTCCGTCCCCCAAACTTTTTACGGTACTGTCGATCCAACCATAGCATAGGGCGACCCTTACCGCTTCTTCCCAACGCATGCTGTCCATGTGGTGATCCACGGTATAAAAGATGAGGTGGATTCCATCCGCTGTGCGATGGTTTTCATGTAACCATTCGCGCCATTCAGCATCGGAAGAAAAGTAATGCTCGGTCAGTTCGTCCAAATCAACGTTTTTCGGTGTCTATATAAAAGTTCTTATCGATGACCAATTCTGAGCCTTCCAATTTTTCCGTTTTCCATTCGGAATTGGGAAAGATCCAATGTTCTTTATCTTCCACAAAAACGCGGATGGGCATATCAAAATCTTCCACAATATTGGTGTATCGATAGGTCATTTCATTGCCTTCCATTTTGTATTCCAACTTGGGAACCATAGTAGTGCGCAAGTATTGGTTGAAAAATGCAGAAAGGTCCTTGCCGCTTTTTTCGCTCAGATAATTTTCAATTTGTTTTGTGGTCACGGTCTGATGGTAAAAATCGGCATTGAGTCCACGAAGCATCTGTCTCCAAAGGTTATCATCCTCAACCAATTGACGCAGGGTGTGCAAAATATTGGCACCTTTGTAGTACATGTCGCCGGACCCTTCGGTGTTTACATCATAAGGCCCAATAATAGGTTTATCGTTGCGGATATTCGCACGGGTACCGATTACATATTCTGCAGATGCCTTGGTGCCAAAATGGTAGTCGAGGTAAAGATTTTCAGAATAGGCCGTAAACCCCTCGTGTACCCACATATCGGCAATGTCCTTGTAGGTAATGTTGTTGGCGAACCACTCATGACCCGATTCATGGATGATGATAAAATCGAACAACAATCCCCATCCCGTACCGGACAGGTCACGACCCAAATACCCATTTTCATATTTGTTGCCATAGGTAACGGAGCTTTGGTGTTCCATGCCCAAATAGGGCACCTCTACCAATTTGAAACCATCCTCATAAAAGGGGTAGGGGCCAAACCAATGTTCAAATGCCCGCAACATCATATCGGCTTGGGTGAACTGCACCTTGGCTTTTTCCAAATTGTCTGGAAGCACATAAAAATCCATGTCCAAAGGACCTTTCTCCCCTTGGTATACTTCATGGAAATGAGCATAACGGGCAATGTTGACGTTTACGCCATAGTTGTTGATGGGGTTGTCCACAAACCAGTGATAGGTCTTGTAATCCCCATTTTCGTCCACACTTTCCAACCGACCGTTGGACACATCTATCAGGTCTTTGGGAACGGTAACACTGATGCGCATACTGTCCACTTCGTCATACATATGGTCCTTGTTGGGCCACCATACGCTGGCTCCAAGGCCTTGGCAAGATGTGGCCACAAAGGGTTGGCCTTGGGTATCTTCTTTCCAGGAAAAACCACCATCCCACGGAGCCCGAACGGCTTCTCTTGGATTGCCGGAATATTCAATTGTGATTTCATTGAAATCACCGGGAACTTGTTTTTTCTTCAGTTTGATGAAATGTGCATTTCCTTCCGAAGTAAACTTCAATTTTTTGCCATCTTGGGTGATGGCAGAGATTTTCATCGGCTCCTGAAGATCTATCTGAAGTACATTGGAAGGTTTCAAAACCTTATACCGAACCACGTTGTAGCCTGACAGGAATTTTTCGCTGGGATTAACCTTTACGTTCAAATCATAATATTTCAAGTCCCACCATGCCCTTTCCGAGGTAATACTGCCCCTAAGGGTATCCTGCCGGATAAAGTTTTGGGCATAAGTTGTTCCCAAGACCAGTAAAATGGTAATAAAGGCAATAAAATGTTTCTTCAAGGCCATATCCTATCTAAATACTTTATTTGGGAAAACCACGGGGCTTTCGTGTCCG
>JASBTS010000115.1 GCA_030148305.1 Allomuricauda sp.
TGGAATGGGCCATGGAAATGGACAATCATGGAAAAACAATAGAGGACTTTTCTGGCAGGGAAAAGGAAGTATTCGCTATCTATAAAAGGTACAATACTGCAAACAAACATAAGATGGTTCCTATCCCCATTTGCGAGATTCCAGAGGGCCTAAAATAGCCTTTCAACCATAAAACCCCGGTTTAAGACGAAAAAAACCATAGAAAAACTATGGTTTTAAGAAAAAAATTTCAGTTTTACCATCGCAAATTGTTATCTTGCCTGCTATGCCGCGCAAGTTGCACAACACTAACCAAACACGAATTAATTATTTAAGCGAATGATAAAAGTATTAATCGCAGACAACCACCCTGTAGTAAGGTTGGGGATTAAAAAGGTACTTGAATCCAGTCCTGATATTGAAATCATTGCAGATGTATCTACCACAGCAGAGCTTTTCCAAGCTTTAAAAAACGTTTCCCCCGATGTAGTCATTTTGGAAATGGACATTCCCGAAATCAACGGAATTGCCACTCTTCGAAAAATGAAACTGGAATTTCCGGACATCAGGACCTTAATGTACAGTGGTCAATCTGAAGATGTATATGCCCTGAGCACCATTCGTGCAGGAGCGTATGGCTATTTGTCCAAAACAGCTGATTTAGATTACATTATCTCCGCCGTTAGAAAGGTAAGCGAAGGCAACATGTTCATCACCAATGAACTGGCGCAACGTCTTGCTTTTGACGAAGGCACCCAAAAACCAAGAAGATTCTTCAGAAAACTTTCTTCGAGAGAAGTTGAGGTATTGAAACTCTTGGCCAGTGGTAAACGAAACAAGGAAGTTGCAGAAGGTCTTAATCTGAACGAGAAAACCGTGAGCACCTATAAGGCCCGTTTGATGAAAAAGTTGAACGTGGATAACTTGGTGGATCTGTTACAACAGGCAAAAGCCTTGGAACTTTATTAAGAATACCCAACCAAACCAACTATAGTAAGTCCCTTTCAATAATTTTGAAAGGGATTTTTTTATGACAGGACCCGGTTCAACTTGGCGTTGAGCAGTTTGTTGAGTTGTAGGTAATTCATGATTTCTTCCAATATCTCAGAATTGTCATCATTTTGGTCCTGGGTCTTTTCCTGCAACTTTCGGATTCGGTTCTTGATAAGATTACAGCGTAGGGTAAGAATGGTCTCGCCAACCAATTGCGCAACTCCCAACTGTTTGTCCTTAGGGTAGATTTCCCTTCGCTCCCAATCGTGCAACACATATTGCTCCTCTTCCATTAAAATGGAAGAAATCTCAGAAACCATTTCTTGGTTCAGTTCAGCCAAAAAGGTATTTACTGAAAAGTCCTCCTTTTCATTAAGGCTTTCTATCAACTTGTAATAAATGGATTTGAACTGCTCGTTACTAAGTTCAATTTCATCTTCTTGAAGGTCCAAATATACCTTTTCGTAGACCTTGGCCTCTACAATTTCAGGTTCCAATACCAGCTCCCCATCTTCGTTTTCCTTCAATACCAAGTCTTCAAACTCCTGTTTTTGGTTCCCGTACAATAGTAACATCTCAATAATTTTCCGCTCCAGTTCGTATTGCACATCCACTTTTTCCACCACCGGGTCGTTCTTGACCACTTCAAAGACTTGCTGCTCCTGCTTTATTTTTTTGGAAGCCTCGTTTATCTCCTTCTTATTGATTTGGGCCAAGGTATTGTACAGCACCTCTTCGGAAATCTGCATGATCTTGGCGCATTCCTGAATGTAGACCTCTTTTTGGATTCGGTCCGGTATCTTACTGATACTGTTTACAATATCCCGAATGGTATCGGCACGCTTAATAGGATCATTGGCAGCTTCCTTTACCAATAAAGATGTTTTGAACTGGATGAAATCCTTGGCGTTTTCTGCCAAATAAAGTACCAGGTCTTCATAGGTGTTACCCTTGGAAAAACTATCGGGATCCTCTCCTTCGGGAAAGGTGCACACCTTCACGTTCATCCCCTGTTCCAATATCAAATCGATACCACGAAGTGAGGCGCGCAATCCGGCAGCATCCCCATCAAAAAGTACCGTTATGTTCTTGGTAAGCCTGTTGATCAAACGTATCTGTTCGGGTGTAAGGGCAGTACCGCTTGAAGCAACCACGTTCTCCACACCGCGTTGCACCATTTGGATCACATCAGTATAGCCTTCCACCAAAAAGCAATTGTCTTCTTTAGCAATGGCCTGCTTGGCGTAATAGATTCCATAGAGCACCTTACTCTTGTGGTAAATATCGCTTTCGGGGGAGTTTAGATACTTGGCCGCTTTTTTGTCATTGGTCAAAATACGTCCGCCAAAACCCAACACCCTTCCGCTCATGGAATGGATAGGGAACATGACCCGTCCCTTGAACCTATCGAACCTTTTGGTGCCCCCACCGGTTTGTTCCTTTACAATAGTTAGACCTGTTTTCTCTAAAAATTCCAGTTTATATCCTTGATCAAGGGCGTTTTGGGTAAAGGCTTCCCATTCATCCAAACTATAACCCAATCCGAATTTTTTAATGGTCTCATCGGTAAAACCCCGCTCCTTGAAATAGGTCAACCCAATAGCCTTGCCGGGTTCGGTGTCCCACAAGGTCTTTTCAAAATACTTTTGAGCATATTCGGAGACCAGATACATGCTTTCCTTTTCGTTCGCCTGCTCCTTTTCCTCACTGGTCTGCTCGATCTCGTCTATCTCAATGTTGTATTTTTTTGCCAGATATCGTATCGCTTCCGGGTAGGTAAAATGTTCGTGCTCCATTAAAAAAGCCACCACGTTTCCACCTTTTCCACTACTGAAATCCTTCCAGATCTGTTTTACGGGCGACACCATAAAACTAGGGGTACGTTCATCCGTAAACGGACTAAGTCCCTTAAAGTTCGATCCCGATTTCTTCAACTGCACAAAATCGCCGATCACCTCCTCCAATCGGGCGGTTTCATAAACTTGGTCTATGGTGGTCTTTGAAATCAAGTGCGATGTGTTAAACTAGCTGTTAAAGGTAAATAAAAACAAAGTTTTGGGGAATCCAATACCAAGTTTCCCCTTCAAGATTTAGTAACTTAGGAGCAGACAAATCCCAGCAGTGATCACTTTTCAACGCTGCACCCTACGTGAATAGCAAAATAACAGTAATATGACCCAAAATTATTTCAGGAACATATCCATTTGGACCACCTTTGTTTTGGCCACGGTGGTAAATGTTTATGCCCAGATGGCCGAAAAGGCCGAACCTATTTTTAAGGATGGGGAGGCACAAGTTGTGGAAGCCTTTGCAAATCCGGATAATTGGATCAGGGAAGATCTTTGGGTGGAGACCGAGTTCGATTCCGATGGGGACGGTAAACTAGATCGCATGCACGTGGATGTAACCCGACCTATTCAAACCCAGACGGATGGACTTAAACTTCCCATAGTGTATGAATCCAGCCCCTACTATGCCGGTACTGCGGGTTTGGATGCAGAAATATTTTGGGATGTAAGGCACGAGCTCGGCGAATTGGGAAGGCCGAGACAACATCCAGAAGTAACCCGAATTGGTGAGCGACCCATCATTTCCAATTCACAAGTCCAAACTTGGGTGCCTCGTGGCTATATTGTAGTGCACTCCTCTTCTCCTGGCACGGGATTATCCGATGGCTCACCAACCGTTGGAGGAGATAATGAATCCTTGGCGCCCAAAGCGGTAATCGATTGGCTATGTGGTCGGGTTAAAGGGTATACAGAGCGAACCGGAACCGAGGAGGTAAAGGCATTTTGGTCCACGGGTAAGGTGGGCATGACAGGCACAAGTTATAATGGAACTCTACCACTCGCAGCGGCCACAACAGGAGTAAAAGGCTTGGAAGCGATCATCCCTGTGGCACCGAATACTTCGTACTACCATTATTATCGATCTAACGGATTGGTACGCTCACCAGGCGGTTATCTGGGAGAGGATATTGATGTGCTCTATGATTTTATCCATAGCGGAGATGAGTCCAAAAGGGCTTGGAGCAATAAAGTTATCCGCGATACGGAAATGAAAAATGGCCAAGATCGTATCACAGGGGATTATAATGATTTTTGGGCCGGACGGGATTACCTGAACGACATGAAACCGATGAAAGCCGCCTTGTTGATGTCCCACGGATTCAATGATTGGAACGTAATGCCAGAACACAGTTACCGTATTTATAACAAGGCAAGAGAAATGGGGTTACCTGTTCAGATCTATTATCATCAGAACGGGCATGGTGGACCACCACCGCTTACCATGATGAACCGCTGGTTCACCCATTACTTGTTCGGGGTGGAAAATGGGGTGGAAAACGACCCAAAAGCATGGATCGTTCGCGAGAACGATGCGCGGGAAAATCCAACTCCATATACAGATTATCCCAATCCCAAAGCATCCGACGTAACATTCTACCTAACCAAAGGAGCTCCGGAGAAAGGAGCCTTAAGCACTCAAAAACCTGCCAAGCAAGGCACGGAAACCTTAGTGGACAATTATTCCTTCAGTGGTTCCAGTCTGGCCCAAGCGGAATCCACTAACCATCGGTTGCTGTACGTGACCCCCATTTTATCCGAGGACGTCCATATTTCAGGGATTGCCAAAATCAAAATTAAATTGGCAAGCAGCAAACCGGCAGCAAACCTTTCCGTTTGGTTGGTTTCATTACCTTGGAACGAAGGCCGCAGCTCTAAAATCACGGACAACATCATTACCCGTGGTTGGGCCGATCCCCAGAATTACAAGTCACTGATCAAAAGTGAACCGTTGGTGCCCAACAAGTTTTATGAAATGGAATTCAACCTAATGCCCGATGACCAAATCATCCCAAAAGGGCAACAAATCGGTTTGATGATCTTTTCCAGTGACAAGGAATTTACACTCTGGCCTGAACCGGGCACCAAATTAACGGTGGATTTGGATGGAACCGAACTTACCCTACCAGTGGTGGGAGGTTTGGAAACCTTAAAATCAATTCATTAAAAAACATTGTAAACTTATGGACAAGCATACTTTTGATACATTATCCGAAGCGGTAAACACACTCACCCAAGAAGGGTACACTGAAGACTTTGAAGCGAAGGAAAATGGCATACTGGCCCTCTACTCCAAAAAGGAATATCAGCCCAACGAGTTAAAAATCATAGATACCTATCGCTTTGAAGGGATGACCAACCCCGAGGACCAGGCAACCGTTTTCACCATTGAGGCCAATGATGGCGCCAAAGGCACCCTAGTGATGTCCTATAGTGCAGAACATGGCCAAAATGAGGAACTCATCCAAAAAATACCCATGAAGTAAGAGGGTTGGCTATCCAAAAAGTTGACCCAAAGCCGAGGGTTGGTACAACAGCCAACCTGTTAAGCTAAATCGACTTTTATGAGCCTGCAATACAGCATGGGGCACCTCTGCACTTTTGAACATGACACACCGCATGGCCAATGGTTCCACTAAAAAACTGGAACCATCCTTTTCAAATATTTCAAGTTCGCCCCCATCCCCTTGTTGCCAACCTTCATTTAGATAGATGACCACAGAGATCATTCTATTGTTCCGGTTTTCAAATTGATCTAGATGTTTGTCGTAATGACCTCCAGAGGGATAATGTGCCAAATGGAACTCGTATCCGGACAAACTCAAATAGCAGTAACGGTTGAACATTTGGATAATCTCATCGAGTAGTTCCCAAAAATTTTGAAGATTGGCATCCCTTTTTCGGTCTAACCAATATGTAAAATCGCCACGAATCTTGGAATTAATCTGTTTCTCTGCATCCACACCGATCCCGGCCTCCTTAAAGTTGGGAAGCTTTGAAAGAAAAAACGATCGTATTTCGGAATAAAGCTCTTCCCGAAAAAATTGATCGATAATCACATAATCCTTATCGGAGATCTCATCCATCCAGGACAACCAATGCTCCAAGCTATGATAGGGTTCCAAAGGTTCAAAACGTGTGCGAATGTAGAAAATAAATTGGCATCAACTCGATAATCCAAATTCATTAAAATTAGAATACCCTAACTTTGTGCGACAGCAATTACGATCATAACATGATTCTTTTCTTCGGAACTCGGCCTGGCAAAAAGGAAACTAAGGTCCTTCACAACACAGCCTGCCCCTATTGCCATCAAAATGGCACCCTTACGGTGGTTTCCCAGCCCAATTATGCCCATTTGTTCTGGATTCCTGTTGTTACCCTCAACAATGCGCAATATGCGGAATGTTCGCACTGTAAAAGGGTATTTTACAAAGAGGAATTTACGGCCGAGATGCAACGTGCCCTATCAAACTAAAAAACACGGTAAGCGTAAACCGACCGTGCTTTTATTTGTAAAAACGGTTCTTAAATGTCGAACCGAAGGCCCAAGGAAATATTATTCTGTTTGACGTCTGCATCTTTAAAGATGGGATTCAGGTCATATTTCATATACAAAAGCACCCCATCAAAGCCTATATAACCACTTACCCCATATATCAAGTCGCTGGTATTGTAATCCCGTTTCAGCTTGTCTTTGATGTGTTCCCCATCCACCGTATATTTTAATTTTTGACGGGTTCCTAGGTTAAATCCGCCATATCCCCCGAAACCTACCCTGAACTGGTCATGAATGGAATAGCGAATGGTTCGTTCCGTTTTTCTCAATTTTGATGGCCCAAATTCAAAATGAATGGGAAATACCAGATTGTCCATACGTAATTTGGCCTTGTCCAAATCGTATTCAAATTCCTCCAATGTGGTTTGATCGCCATTTTGAACAAAGATTTGGTTGTCATCCGGTTTTAAACCATTGAATTGGAAGGAAACCCCATAATGGAACCGTAACCAGTTGGAACGATCAAAAACCCTGGTACGCCATTGCCAGCCCATTTCAAAAAAACGGCTCCCACCAATTTTATATGGGGAATCATTAAGGGATTGCCCTTCAATGACAGCATTGTTCAACCCCACCGCGAAAACAAAATCGGAATAGGTACGTCTATCGTATTTTAAATCTCTTTTCCAATGGTTGGAATTAAAGATAATGGCCGGCTTTCCATCGATCATAATACCCAAATTTACGCGGTCATTATCCAGGGAATCCAACTCGGACAGGGTCAACACCTCTCCTTCATTTCGTTCCAACAGAGCAATCTTGTTTTCCACAATGGCCACCCGGTTCTCGATATTCAAGGCCCTTCTTTTGGCGACTTCTTCTTTCAAGATTTTGGCTTCAGCCTCAGAAATATCACCTTTCTCCAAACGTCGGTTGATATCCCTGACTTCCAATTTCAGGGCATCTTTTTCCTGTTCAATGATGCGTTCCTTTTCAATTTTAAGGGCCTTCACTTCCCTCAAATAATCTTCCTCTTGCCCCAAAACTTGTTGGGAAACGAGCAATAAAAGGAATGCAGCTAAGTAAAATGTAATGGTTCTCATGATTTTTTTTGATTATAGATTCCCCCTCCCCGCCCAGAGAGTGCTGGGCAGGTAATTGGGAAAATCATGTTGATTGATGAATAATTTTAATTGTTCCGGTCGGCCACCGCAGTACGTAATTTTAGGTAACCATCTTTAAGTGCATCGAATATTTGATCTCGAAACGTTTCGTCGAGTTCGTCTTCCACTTCTGCCAATAGACCCATGGCGTCCACAGTACCATCCTGGGCAAAAAGTTTATCGGTCAAAATCTGTTTCTGTGCTGCGCGAAGCAACGAATCCACTTCTGCTTCGGTGACATTACTTTGTATGGATTCCAAGATTTCTACCTGGGCCACTACCTCCTCCACCTTTTGAAAAATGATTCCTTCGGATTTTTTGATTCGGTCATCTTGAACGGGAAGTTTGGTTTCCTGTTGTACCAAAACGGATTCGGATCTTGACAATTCCTCTTGTTTTTTACCGCTTTCAGGCAGGACTGTTTCAGGTTCTGATTTGGCAACTTGAACATCCATACCTTCTGGTTGTTCCTTTTGAGGAATTTCGGTGGGAATCATCTCAATTTCCTTTACTTTTTCACTTTTCCCATGGTTCCCCTCCACCACTTGAACCGGAATTTCGTTGTTCGGTTGCGAAGTGAAAAACAGGATGGAAACCAATAAAATTCCTATAAAACTGGCCGCAATGGCAAGTGGATACCACTTTCTACTTTTCTTCTTTGGCTGAATCGAAACTTGCCCAGCAATTCTGTCCCATGCTGAGGCAGAAGGTGCAATGGTACGTTCCTCCAATTTTTCCTTGATATGTTTTTCTAATTTATCCATACCTATATTTTTATTTGCCCGATCTTGATTTGGGCGACATTCCCTTTAAAGTCAAATTCTCTTGAAGCATTTTTCTTGCCTTGAACAACTGCGATTTTGAAGTTCCTTCCGAAATCCCCAACATTTTGGCAATTTCTTGGTGCCCAAACCCTTCAATGGCATACAACAGAAAAACCGTCTTGTAGCCTTCAGGAAGTGCATCGATCAAATGCTGCACATATTCCACGTCTAAAAGTTCACCTCCTTGGTTACTTCCTTCACTTTGCACTTCAAACAGTTCTTCATCATAGACCACGAACTGTTTTTTACGGAGGTGGTTGATACTTTCCCGCACCATGATGGTCCGGATCCAGCCTTCAAAACTTCCCAAACCTTTAAATGCTTCCAAGTTTTGAAATACCTTGATGAACCCGTTGATCATCACATCCTCTGCAAAATGAAGGTCCTTGATGTATTGTCTGCAAACACTCAACATTTTTGGAGCATACCGTTCATACAACAACCTTTGGGCCTGTGGATCCCCCTTGACCGATTTTTTGATCAATTGGTTTTCATTGTTATATAAGGATATAATCTTCAAAGTCTGGTTTCAATAGTGTTTCTATCTAGATAGACGGAAAGATGTGCGGCAAAGTTGCCTGAAAATTAAAATTTTTTACAACAAATTGATTTACAAATGATTGAAAATCATTTTTTACGGTCCACCACATAGTTGACCATCAACGTAAGGGAACTTTTGTATTCGGAATCCGGGTAATTGTCCAAAATGGCCAAGGCTTCATCCTTAAACTCCAGCATTTTGGTCACTGCATAGTCCAATCCTCCTTTTTGCTTTACATAGTCAATGACCTCCTTTACCCTTTTCCTGTTCTTGTTATGGTTTTTGATGGAATTGATCAACCATTTTTTCTTTTCGGGATCACTTTGGTTTAGGGCATAAATCAATGGGAGGGTCATTTTCTGTTCTTTGATATCGATGCCCGTGGGCTTACCGATCATTTCGGCGCCATAATCAAAAAGGTCGTCCTTGATCTGAAAGGCCATACCGCAGAGTTCGCCAAATTTTCTAAAGGTTTCCACCTCATCAGAATCTGGCCTCACCGAACACGCCCCCATACTGCAACAAGCAGCAATAAGTGTTGCGGTTTTTTGGCGGATGATATCGTAGTAGACCTCTTCGGTAATATCCAATAACCTGGCCTTTTCTATTTGTAAAAGCTCGCCTTCGCTCATATCCCGAACCGCGTTGGAAATGATATGGAGCAAATCGTAGTCCTTGTTTTCCAGTGAAACCAAAAGTCCTTTCGAGAAAAGAAAATCGCCTACCAAAACAGCGATCTTATTTTTCCAAAGGGCATTGATGGAAAAGAAACCCCTACGTTTATCACTATCGTCCACTACATCATCATGTACCAAACTGGCTGTATGGATCAACTCAATGATGGATGCACCCGTGTAGGTACGCTCATTTACCTCCCCGTTGAGCAGCTTGGCTGTTAAAAACACAAACATGGGGCGCATCTGCTTGCCCTTTCTGTTCACAATGTAGTAGGTGATCCTATTGAACAGGGCCACTTTGGACTGCATGGATTTGTGGAATTTCTCCTCAAAAAGTTCCATCTCCTGTTCAATGGGTTCCCGTATCTGCGAAACAATTTTCAACGGTCTGTTTTGGCGTTTGGTTTTGAAAGCCTAAAAGTAAAGAAAATGAAACAGTAAAAAGTAGGAAGTTTTAAGTTTTAGGAAAGAGATATAAAAGTATCGACGATTGGGTGGATGTTAGGGAAAAAGGGTAATCGGTGAAGGGTTAAAGGCAATGTTAATTGTTAATTGTTAATTGTTAATTGTTAATTGTTAATTGTTAATTGATCATTGTACATTGACTACTGTTTGTTCGCCAATTGCCCACAGGCCGCATCAATGTCCTTGCCGCGTGATCTTCTAACGGTGACGGTAATACCATTTCTTTCCAAAGTGTTCTGGTACATGGCCACAGCTGCATCGGATGCTTGTTGAAACTCCCCATCATCAATAGGATTGTATTCGATCAAATTGACTTTGGAGGGTGCAAATTTGCAAAACCTGACCAGGGCATCCACAGCTTCCTGGGTATCATTGATGCCTTTCCAAACCACATATTCGTACGTAATACGGTTTTTGGTCTTGCTGTACCAATATTCCAACGCCTCGCGTAAATCCTTCAAAGGGAAGTTTGCATTAAAAGGCATGATGGAAGTCCGTACTTCATCAATGGCGGAATGCAGGGATACGGCCAAACCAAATTTCACTTCCTCATCGGCCATCTTTTTGATCATCTTTGGAACCCCGGAGGTGGAAACAGTAATTCGTTTGGGCGACATACCCAAACCTTCAGGTGAGGTGATCATCTCGATGGCCTTCAACACATTGTTGTAGTTCATCAAAGGTTCTCCCATGCCCATGAAAACAATGTTGCTCAAAGGACGATCGTGATACAATCGGCTTTCATTATCTATGGCCACCACCTGATCATAGATCTCATCGGCATTAAGGTTGCGCATCCGCTTCATACGGGCCGTAGCACAGAACCTACAATCCAAACTACACCCCACTTGGCTGGATACACAGGCCGTGGTGCGGGTTTCGGTAGGAATTAAAACGGACTCCACCACCAACCCATCGTGCAAACGGACCGCATTTTTGATGGTACCATCCGAACTCCTTTGCATTTGATCCACCCGAATGTGGTTGATCACAAAATGATCTTCCAACATTTGACGGGTTTCCTTGGAAACATTGGTCATAGCCTCAAAGGAATGGGCAGATTTTTGCCAAAGCCATTCATAGACCTGGTTACCGCGAAAGGCCTTATCACCCTGCTCCACAAAAAAATTGCGGAGTTGCTCCTTGGTCAATGCCCGTATGTCCTTCTTTTTGATTTCCACACTTAAAGATAAATAAGAAAAAATCCCGCTGGTCCTGAACCGAACGGGATTTTTAATCTGTAAAACGGTTCTATTAAAGAATCAACATGGCATCACCGTAAGAGTAAAAACGATACCCTTCCAGGATGGCCTGTTTGTATGCTTTTTTGATCAGATCATGACCTGCAAAGGCAGATACCATCATCAACAAGGTTGATTTTGGCAAATGGAAATTGGTGATCATGCAGTTTGCGATACTGAAATCATAGGGAGGAAAAATGAACTTGTTGGTCCAACCTTCAAAAGTGTTCAGGGTTTGTTCCGATGAAACGGCACTTTCCAAACCACGCATAACGGTAGTTCCTACTGCACAGATTCTCTTTTTTTTGATCTTGGCCTTATTTACCACTTCCGTGGCCTTCTCATCGATGACCAACTCCTCACTATCCATTTTGTGTTTGGACAAATCTTCCACCTCAACCGGGTTGAAGGTTCCCAAACCAACGTGTAGGGTCACTTCGGCAAAATTGATACCCTTGATTTCCAAACGCTTCAGCAAATGCTTTGAAAAGTGAAGTCCTGCTGTTGGGGCGGCCACCGCACCTTCATGCTTGGCATAAATGGTCTGGTAGCGTTCCTCGTCATCTGGGGTAACCTCCCTTTTAATATATTTTGGAAGTGGGGTTTCTCCCAACTCCCTCAATTTTCTTCTAAAGTCGGTGTATGAACCATCGTAAAGAAAACGAAGCGTTCTACCCCTTGATGTGGTATTGTCGATTACTTCTGCAACCAAACTTTCATCATCCCCAAAATAGAGCTTGTTCCCGATACGGATCTTGCGGGCAGGATCAACCAATACGTCCCAAAGACGTTGTTCTTGGTTCAATTCACGCAACAAAAACACTTCGATACGAGCCCCAGTTTTTTCTTTGTTTCCGTACAAACGCGCTGGAAATACCTTGGTATTGTTCAAGACCATTACGTCACCTTCATCAAAATAATCGATAAGGTCCTTGAACATTTTATGCTCAATTTTTCCAGAATCCCTGTG
>JASBTS010000141.1 GCA_030148305.1 Allomuricauda sp.
GATCCCAATTTCCTTAGTACGTTGTAGGCAGGTATATGATGTTAGCCCAAACAACCCCAAGGAGGCGATTAGAATGGCGAGCACGGTAAAAAGCTGAAAGGCCTTGGCAAACTTCTGTTCATCCTTAAATAGTGCCTCATATTTCTGGTCCAAAAAGGCGTAGTTGTAGGTGCTTACCGGAAAAATCTGGTGCCATATCCTATTCATGTCATCCAAAGCATTTTCGGTATTTCCCATGGTCATGGCCTTCCTGTCCAATTTCACCAAAACATTCTGGGCATTTCTTCTATGTCTTATGACCATTGGCACCACAGGTGACTTCATTCCAGAATGGTTGTAATCTTTGATTACCCCGGCAACAGTCCAGTCTTCCCCCCAGTATTTAATGGTCTTTCCAACAATGCTTTCCACATCCGTAACCTCCATGAAATGCACCATCTTTTCATTGATCACGACATTGTCGCTCGATTTTTGACTGGTTTGTATGAATGGTCCTCCGGCAACAAATTCCATTCCCATTACATCAAAATATTCGGCCCCGACACTATAGTTGTACCAGATATGCTTTTCATCCGTTTTCCCATTAGGGAACGTAATCCCCATATTGGAATTTAAATTGTCAAAAGAATCTCCTGGGTAGGTTCCAGCTCCTGTGACCTCTGCGATGTAGGGGCTTTTCCTGAGCTCATCCTCAAAGGCATCAAAACTCATATTGAACAATGAGTCGGATGTTTTGTTGAGCACCTGCCCCTTTAAGGCGATGACAGGTTCCAAATTGGCCCCAATGGGGCGGTTTTTGAGAAAATGGATTTGCTTATTGGCCACAAAGGTGCCGATCAACAAGGCGATAGTGGCCACAAATTGGCACACGACCAAGGCTTTGATGAAGAATGCTCCCCCAGAAGAGGTCTGCGCTTTTCCTTTCAGGGCCTTGGTGGGGTTGAACCGGGTGAGTACAAATGCAGGATAAAAGGCAGCCAAAGAAGCACCGACCAACATAATGGCCAAATAGGGTAAAAGGGACATCAATTGTGCCTTGTCCAACCCTAAATCTTTCTCTACCATGGCATTAAAACTTGGAAGCAGAAAATAAGCACATAATACGGCAAGAACAATGGCAACAAAATTCAACAGGGCCGACTCCAAAAGAAACTGGAGGGCCAGTTGAGCTTTTTTGGCCCCAACCACTTTTCTGATGCCGACTTCCTTGGCCCTTTCCAACGATTTACTGCTGGAAAGGTTCATGTAATTCATCCAACAGAGCAGTAAGGTAATAAAGGCAATAATGGCCAAAAACCGAACATTGTTGCCATTGCCGTTGGTTTCTGCCTCATAGGGTTTGTTGGAGTACAGGTGTATATCCTCAATGGGTTCAATATGGTGTCTTTCGTTTTTCAGCCCCTCCGGAATATAGTCCATGATTTTTTGTCCCAACAGGGCAACATCGGCATTTTTGTCAACCTTTATATAGGTGAAATATGCATTTTGGTTCCATGTATAATCCCAGTCCTGTTTAAATCTTTCCCAAGTGTAAAAGGTTTTGAAGGAAACCAGAAAATCGTTTTTTAGATGAGTATTGTACCCTTTGTTGTTCATTGTCCCCGTTACGGTGAACAACAAGTCGCCCGATCCTGCAATTTTCAAGGTCTTTCCCAGGGGGTCTGCATCACCAAAGATTTTTTTTGACAACGTGGTGCTCAGTACAATGGAATAGGGCTCATTCAAGGCATTGGTAATATCCCCTTTTTCCAAAGAGCGATCAAAGACATCAAAATATGTAGGGTCTGCCAAGGATGCGGTATTGTGGTCATAAACCTCATCGTTGCGCAATAGCACCACTTCACCCATTCGTCTCAGCCTTGCAAATTCCTCAATCTCAGGAAACTGTTCTTTGAGCGTGGGGCCACTTACAATGTAGGCATTGGCATCTCCAGGGACATATTTTCCTCCTTCAAGGTAATCCATGTATACGCGGTATACGTTGTCAGAGCCTTCAAATTTGTCATAACTGTGCTCATGGTTCACATATAGCATAATGAGAATGAAGGAAGCAATCCCAACAGTCAACCCAAATATGTTGATGAAAGAATATAATTTGTTCTTGAAGAGGTATCGACTGGCTATTTTTAGATAGAGTTTATACATGCTTTAAGTTTTTATTTGTTCGTGCAGGGCAGAATCATTCCGTCCTTAAGCTTTCCACCGGATTTATATTGGCGGTCCTATAGGTCCTTGCACCGATCACGACCAATGCAACCAGTACCATGCCTATTCCACTGGCAAAGAATACCCACCAGCTTAGGGAAGTCTTGTAGGCGAAACTCTGGATCCATTCTTGGATGAGGTACCATGAAATAGGAACGGAAATGACAAAGGCAACACCCACTAACAGCAGGAATTCCTTGCACAACAGAAAGTTCAATTGGGCCAAATTGGCGCCCAACACTTTACGGACCCCTATTTCTTTTACCCGTCGCTCCGTAGTATAGACCACCAAGCCCAAAAGCCCCATACAACTAATCAAAATGGCCAGTCCTGTGGCCCATTTCAACAATTGCACAGTGCTGCGTTCTTTTCTGTAGAAACCTTGTACCACTTCACTCATAAACCTCACTTCAACCTCTTCATCGGGATAGACGGAAGCCCAGGCATTTTCCACCTCTTTGATGGATTCCTGCCATTGTTCCGAATCGGACCCAAGATCAAAATGGATACTACGGAAGTTGGAATACCCTTGATTCCTCCAATTTCCCGTCAAGGCCAGGGGACGTATGTTGGACCTTAAGGAACGCTGGTTGAAATCTTTCATCAACCCCACCACAGGAATGTTCATGGTGTCCAATTTCAACATGGCACCGACCACATCCGAAGGATTTTGAAAGCCCAAGGCCTTGGCCAAGGCCTCGTTCACCACATATTCCTTGATGCTGTCGTTCAATCGTTCCCTTCCGGACAGCAAGGGAATATTATAGGTTTTCAAATAGTTGAGGTCGCCCCACAACATTTCGGTTTCTTGGTGCATTTCAGCACCGTCCTTGTAATAGGCGAGCATGGTGGAGGAAACACTGTTGGATGCAGGAGGATTGTTCGCCCAACTGATATTGGATAGTCCGTTGACATCCTTTATCATGTTGAACAGCCGCTCCTTTTTCACTTCGGAATTGTCGTTCCAAGGCAAATAAACATAGGCAACGGCATCTGTCTTGAGCCCCATGTCCTTGTTCATTACAAAATATAATTGTTTGGCAACCAGTATAGTGGCAATAACAAAAACCTGGGCTACCACAAACTGGAACACGGTAAGGGTCTTTCGGAGCCGAACACCTTTGTCCCCTTTTGCAAATTGACCCTTTAGGACAGCGACAGGTTTGAATCTGGACAAAACAAAGGCAGGATAAAAGCCCGAAAGGATACTTACCAACCCTATAAGGAAGAGGATGCCGAAAATCCCTTTGAAACTATATAACACTGAGAGATCCACACCGGCAGGTAAAAAATCGATGAATTGGCGCAACAGCATCGGGGCCAATAAAAGGGACAACAGGGCCGCCATGAACGTTAGGATGAAAGTTTCTCCTAAAAATTGACGGACCACCTGTTTTTTGGAACTTCCCAAGGTTTTGCGGATACCGATTTCCTTTGCACGGGTCAATGCCTGCGCAGAATTTAAATTGATGAAGTTTGCACAGCCCAAAAGCAGCAGGAACAAAGCTACAAATGCAAGACTCTTGAGGACCGACATGCTGGCAACATGGTCTGAATTGTTAAAGGGGTAATCCCCATGTTCACCGCCAAAATGGATATCGGCAAGGGATTGAAGCTGAAACAACCGTTCATCGTCAACCGCCCAAGGTTCATTGTTTTTATGCTCCACCGCAAGGGCATCCAACCGTGATTGGATGGCAGATATACTGGCCAAATCTTTTACCTTGATGAAAAGCTGGTCCCCGGAACTGGTGCTGTTCCATCCGTCATCCGTGGCAATATCCTGTTCACCGAACATTTTAGCTGAGGCCAAAGACATAAACTCAGTAAACTTAAGGTCGGTGTTTTCTTTAAAATCTGCCACAACACCCGTTACCTTCACGGGAATAGAATCGTTGTAGACCAAAGTTCTTCCCACCACATTGGCCATTTGGGTATGCGGGAAATAGGTTTCTGCCTTTTTTTGTGAAAGCACAACCTGTGCAGGTCCTGAAAGTGCCGAAGCCTTATCACCGGCCAACCATTCATATTGGAACAATTCAAAGTAAGCATCATCGGCAAGAATGGAATTTTCACCATTTTTGAAATCAAGATCGGCCTCTCGGTTCTGTACCTTATAAAAATTCGCATTCATGAAGGGAGCCGTTATCTCCACTCCAGAAACACCCTCCTGAAAGGTATGCATCAAAGGGATGGCCACCCCTCGATTGGAGAATTCACTATCCTTGGATTTGAATACCGAGACAATCCGATAGATACGCTCCTTGTCCGGATGGAACTTGTCAAACGAAAAATCGTAATATACGATGGCCCCGATGACCATGGCGGCGCAAAGGCCAATGGAAAGCCCGATTACATTGATGAAGGAAAAGAGTTTGTTCTTAAAAATACTTCTCCATGCTATTTTTAATTTGTTGAAAAACATGTTTTTATGTTTGGTCGATTATTCGG
>JASBTS010000151.1 GCA_030148305.1 Allomuricauda sp.
GGCAACCATGCTCAGGGAGTTGCCTTTGCCTGTAGTCATTTGGAGGTGAAGGGGACCATCTTTATGCCTGTGGTGACCCCAAAACAGAAAATTGACCAGACCAAAATGTTCGGCGGGGATTGGGTGGAAGTAATTTTGGAAGGTGATACGTTCGACGATGCCAATAAAGCGGCCCAATTGTACTGCAATCAATGCAGCAAAACCTTTGTGCATCCATTTGATGATGAAAAAATCATTGAAGGGCAAGGTACCGTAGGATTGGAAATTCTCCATCAATCCCAAGACCCTATCGACTATCTTTTTGTCCCAGTGGGTGGAGGTGGTCTGGCTTCGGGTATGTGTGGTGTGTTCAAGGCCTTGTCTCCATCGACAAACATCATTGGGGTGGAGCCCTTGGGAGCTCCTTCCATGAAACGTTCGATAGAAACGGGAAGATTGACCCAATTGAATGAAATTGATAAATTTATTGATGGGGCAGCCGTTCAGAAAGTAGGAGAGTTAACCTATCCAATTTGCAGTGATTGTTTAAGTGAAATGGTTTTAGTAGCCGAAGGCAAAGTATGCCAGACCATTTTGGATTTGTACAATCGTGATGCCATCGTTGTGGAACCTGCAGGTGCCTTGACGATTGCGGTGTTGGACGATTTTGCCGAAGAAATCAAAGGGAAAAATGTGGTCTGCATTGTGAGCGGCAGCAACAACGACATCACCAGAACGGCCGAAATTAAGGAACGGGCTCTGCTCTATGCCAACCTGAAACATTATTTTATCGTCCGCTTTCCGCAAAGACCGGGTGCGCTCAAAGAATTTGTTGTCGAAATCTTGGGACCCAATGACGACATCACCCATTTTGAATATTCCAAAAAATCGAGTAGGGAGAATGCCCCGGCGGTAGTGGGTATCGAACTGAAATCTTCGGATGATCTGGAGCCCTTGATCCAACGGATGAAGGCCAGGCATTTTTTTGGGGACTACTTGAACGATAAGCCCGATCTTTTCCAGTATTTGGTCTGATTTTCACAACGATTCGGTATCTTGTTTTCTAAATCGATTTCGTTGTAAAACCTATGGAAATGAGCTGTTTTCCTTCAGTTTTTATGTTAGCTTTGTGAAGGATGGGCGACCATTTTCAAGAACACTAATTCTATAAACAACAACATATGTCTACAACAAAAAACGTTATTCCTGAAGCTTTTCAGATTACCGAAGAAATACATCAAAAAACGTATTTGGTAAATGGGGAGCTGCGTAAATGGGATGGCGCCACCAGCCAAGTAATCTCGACCATTTCTTCGACCAAAGAATATGCTCCGACAGTTTTAGGTAGTATTCCCGATATGGGCGAAACCGAGGCCCTCCAAGCCCTTGATGCCGCAATGATGGCTTATGACAGGGGGCAGGGGGTATGGCCTATCATGAAAGTGAAGGATCGCATCCAATGCATGGAATCCTTTGTGAAGAAAATGGAGAAAAAACGTGAGGAAGTGGTAAAGCTCCTGATGTGGGAAATCGGGAAATCCAAACCGGACTCTTACAAGGAATTTGATCGTACCGTTGAGTATATTTATGATACTATTGAGGAGTATAAGCAATTGGATCGTGGTTGTGCCAAGTTTGATAAGCATGATGGTGTGTATGCCCATATCCGAAGAGGTCCTTTGGGAGTGGTGCTGTGCTTGGGTCCTTACAACTACCCCTTGAACGAGACCTTCGCCTTGTTGATTCCGGCCATTATCATGGGGAATACCACCATTTTTAAGCCGGCCAAGCACGGTGTGTTGCTCATTACGCCACTTTTGGAGGCTTTTCAGAGTAGTTTTCCAAAAGGAGTGGTCAATATACTTTTTGGTCGCGGAAGGGCCGTAGCGGCGCCTATAATGAAAACGGGTAAAGTGGATGTGTTGGCTTTGATCGGCAACAGTAAATCCGCCAATGCCCTGCAGGACCAACACCCTAAAAGCAACAGGCTAAGATTAGTGTTGGGCTTGGAGGCTAAAAATCCGGCCATTGTATTGCCAGATGCTGATTTGGACCTGACCATTAACGAGTGCATTACCGGAACCTTGTCCTTTAACGGGCAACGCTGTACTGCACTCAAAGTGGTGTATGTGCATGAAGATATCAAGGACGAGTTTTTAAAACGATTCTCGGAAAGGGTGGATGCCCTGAAATTTGGTAACCCATGGGATGATGGGGTTAACTTGACCCCGCTTCCGGAACCTGATAAGCCTGCTTATATCCAAGAGTTGTTGGACGATGCCAAAGCGAAGGGTGCCAAAGTACTGAACAAAAAAGGCGGGAAACATTTTGATAATTACATTTGGCCGGCTGTGGTATATCCCGTCACCAAGGATATGCGGGTGTATGAAGAAGAGCAGTTCGGGCCCATAATCCCTGTGCTTTCCTTCAAGGATATTGAAGAGCCTTTGGATGACATGGCGGAATCCAACTACGGCCAGCAAGTAAGTCTTTTTGGAAAGGATGTATATACACTCTCCCCATTGATCGACACCTTGGCCAACTTGGTATGTAGGGTGAACCTGAACAGTTCTTGCCAGCGTGGACCGGACGTGTATCCGTTCACGGGAAGAAAGGACTCCGCCCAATCCACATTAAGTGTGCACGATGCCCTGAGGTCGTTCTCCATCCGTACGTTTGTGGCGTTCAAGGACAATGAATTGAACAACCAAACCATTGAACAGTTACTGGAGGCGAAGGTGAGTAACTTCTTGAGTACGGATTACATTTTATAAAGCGCTGCTTTTCAATTTAAAATGATTTTATCGGCGGTGTAATCGGGTAATTTAGATTTCTCACGTTCGTTCGAAACGACTAATTTATGGGATAGAGGAGTCATTTCGAGAAGTGTGCTGAGCACGACGAGAAATCTAAAAAAACAAAAAAATGCCCAAGTTAACTTGGGCATTTTTATTTAATTATATAAGAATTCGGATTCGTCATGCTGAATTTATTTCAGCATCCCATCCGATGGGTCTTAATGGTTTTGTGGGAACCTGAACCAAGTTCAGGTTGACGAATTTCCCTTTTAAATATTCTTGGCCAACCAATCGCCCACTTCGCTGGTTTTGTACGCTTTTCCGCCATCGGCCAAATCTTCGGTCACTACACCTTCTGCCAGCGATTTGTTCACCACTTCGCGGATGGCTTCGGCTTCGTCCTTCAACCCAAAGGCTGTTTCGAACATCATAGCTGCTGAAAGGACGGTCGCCAATGGATTGGCAATGTCTTTTCCTGCGGCTTGCGGGTAAGATCCGTGGATCGGCTCGAACAAGGAGGTCTTTTCGCCCAAAGAGGCGGAGGGCATCAACCCCATGGAACCGGAAATAACGGATGCCTCATCGGTCAAAATGTCCCCAAAAAGGTTTTCGGTGATCAACACGTCATAAGAACTTGGCCATTGTACCAAACGCATGGCAACGGCATCCACAAATTCATAGGAAACCTCCACTTCAGGATATTCCTTTTCCAATTTTTGTACAGTCTCCCTCCACAAACGGGAAGTTTCCAGTACGTTGGCTTTATCCACACAACATAGTTTTTTGGATCGCTGTAGGGCCATTTCAAAACCTTTTCGGGCCAACCGTTCCACTTCTTCTCGGGTATAGGTGCAGGTGTCGTAAGCGGTATTGTCGTTATCCTCACGACCTCTTTTTCCAAAATAGATGCCCCCGGTCAATTCCCGCAGAAATACAAGATCGGTGCCTTCAATACGTTCTCTTTTTAACGGCGATTTATCGATCAAGGAAGGAAAGGTGAAGGTGGGGCGTACATTGGCAAAAAGCCCCAATTTCTGGCGCATTTTCAATAAGCCTTGCTCGGGTCTTACCTTGGCAGATGGGTCGTTGTCAAATCTTGGATGGCCAATGGCGCCGAAAAGCACGGCATCGGCAGCAACGCAAATGTCGTGGGTGTCATCGGGGTAAGGCTCTCCAACGGCATCAATGGCGGCAGCACCTGTCAGTGCAGGGGTCCAATTGATTTCATGTCCGAATCTCTTAGCTACTGCATCGGATACTTTTACGGCTTGATCAATAACTTCTGGGCCAATTCCATCGCCGGCCAAAAGGGCTATGTTTAGTTTCATTTTTTATCGTTAATCGTTGTTCGTTAATCGTTTTTGGTGTTTTTCAATTGAAATATCTAAACCAGGTTGAGCATTTTTTCGGTTGCTTTGATGGCAGATACCGTTTGGTCTGAATCCAATCCACGGGTAGTAAAATCCTTGTCCTTCGTCTGCCAAGTGATGATGGTCTCACAAAGGGCGTCCGATGTACTGCCCGGTGGGATTCTTACGGCATAATCCACCAATTTGGGCAACTCCCGGTTTTCTTTTTTGTACACTTTTTTCAAGGCGTTGATGAAAGCATCGAACTGACCGTCTCCTTGTGAACTTTCCTCGTACAGTTTTCCTTCAATTTCGATGGAAAGGGTAGTGGAGGGCTTCAATCCTTTGGAGTGGGTGAGTACATAGGACTTCACGAACACTTTTTGCTGATACTGGCTGCTGTCCAAAACATCGGAGATGATATAGGGAAGGTCATCTTTGGTAACGCGTTCCTTTCTGTCTCCAAGCTCGATGATGCGTTCGGTCACCTTTTTCAGTTCCTCATCGTTAAGGGTCAATCCCAACTCCTGCAAATTCTTTTGGATATTGGCCTTTCCTGAAGTTTTTCCAAGGGCATATTTGCGCTTTCTACCAAAACGCTCCGGCAATAAATCATTAAAGTAAAGATTCTTTTTGCTGTCTCCATCTGCATGTATTCCAGCAGTTTGGGTAAAAACATTGTCTCCTACGATGGGTTTATTGTCAGGTATGCCAAAACCGGTAAACGCCGATACCAACTTACTCACTTTATACAGCGAGGATTCCTTTACACCGATGGTGATTTCGGGTAAAAAATCATTGATTACGGCAACCACACTGGCCAATGGGGCATTCCCGGCACGTTCACCCATTCCATTCACGGTGAGGTGCAGACCGTGGGCCCCGGCTTTAAGGGCTTCCATTACGTTGGCCACACTCAGGTCGTAATCATTATGTCCATGAAAATCGAAGTGGGTGTTGGGATAGCGTGCAATAATTTCCGTAAAAAAGGCTCCGGTTTCCGTATGGGTAAGAATACCAAGGGTGTCCGGCAACAAAATACGTTTGATGGGCTGTTGGGTCAAAAAATCCAGAAATTGCATTACATACTCCTTGGAGTTGCGCATGCCATTGCTCCAA
>JASBTS010000159.1 GCA_030148305.1 Allomuricauda sp.
GTACAAGAAAATCCGCAATGAGTTTACAGGGGTATTGACCGGTAAGGGTCTTTCTTGGGGTGGATCTTTGATTCGTCCAGAAGCTACCGGTTATGGAACTGTTTACTTTGCCGATAGCATGCTTAAAACCAAAGGGGAATCTTTCGAAGGCAAGAAAGTGGTCATTTCCGGATCAGGAAACGTGGCCCAGTACGCTGCCGAAAAAGTACTTCAAATGGGAGGTAAAGTGTTGACGTTGTCCGATTCCAGCGGTTATATTATGGATAAGGATGGTATCGATGCAGATAAGTTGGCCTTCGTTATGGACTTGAAGAATAACAAACGAGGACGTATCTCTGAATATGCGGATAAATATGCTTCAGCTTCCTTCCATAAGGGCGAAACCCCATGGAAAGTAAGTTGTGATATTGCTCTTCCTTGTGCTACCCAGAACGAGTTGAACGGTGACGATGCTGCCATCTTGATCAAAAATGGTTGTATCGCCGTGGCGGAAGGTGCCAATATGCCTTCTACCCCAGAAGCAGTCCATGCATTTCACAATGCCAAGATCTTGTTTGCGCCTGGGAAGGCATCCAACGCAGGTGGTGTGGCCACTTCAGGTTTGGAAATGTCCCAAAACTCGCTTCGTATCAGCTGGACCCGTGAGGAAGTTGATGAGCGTTTGAAGGGAATCATGTCTGGAATCCACGATGCTTGTATCAAATACGGTCAAGAAGAAGGTGGATACTGTAACTATGTTAAAGGAGCCAATATTGCTGGTTTCGTAAAGGTTGCAGACGCCATGTTGGCGCAAGGCGTCATATAGTTTAGACCATCTAGAATGGTTTTTGGTTGGCAGTTGCCGGAAGTTGTGTTTATTTTTACACTTCCGGTAACTGCTTCTTTTTTAGCCTATGCAAGTAACGACCAAGGCCATTGTTCTATCTTCCCTAAAATATGGGGATACCAGTTTGATCGTTCGGGCGTTTACCGAATCGGATGGGTTAAAGTCCTATTTGCTGAAAGGGGTCTTGGCGTCCAAAAAGGGAAAGTTAAAGCCCGCCTATTTCCTTCCTCTGATGCAATTGGAAATCGAAGCGTACCATAAGAACAAGGGTACTTTGGAAAGTATCCGCGAGGTGAAAGTGGCCGTTCCCTACAAAACCCTCCATACCGATATTGTAAAGAACAGCGTGGTGCTTTTTTTGGCCGAAATGTTAGGAAATAGCATACACGAACAGGAGCAGGACCAAAGTCTTTTCAATTATTTGGAGTATAGCCTGCACTGGCTGGATATGCATACCATGCCACCCGATTTTCATATTCTGTTTTTGCTCAATCTGAGCAAATATTTAGGGTTTTACCCGGACACTTCCCTCCAAGATTTGCCTTTTTTTGATCTTCAGGACGGGGAATTTTGCCCATCACCATCACTTAATCCGCTGATAAATAGTGAAATATTGTTGGATTTTAAGAGATTTTTAGGCATGAATTTTGATGCATTAAATGCGATAAAACTAACTAAGTCTAACAGGCGGGAACTCTTAAAAATGATAATACTGTACTACCGATTGCATGTGCACGGATTCAGGGAACCGAAGTCCCTCGCCATACTAAATGCAGTGTTTAATTAAAATGTACAACCTAAAACCAACCTCAACCTTAATCCTTTTCTTTTTTTCCATTGCCGTTTTTGCCCAAGAAGTGACCGTTTTGGATGCAGATACCGGAATCCCAATTGACAACATAGCTGTCTTCAACAAAGATCAGTCTAAAACAGCCGTAACAGATGCCAATGGGAAAATCAACTTGGACGTTTTTTCGGATGATGAAAAAATTACGTTCAGGCACATCAGTTATGAAACGTTTATCACCACCAAATCCCAGCTGGGTAAGCGGGGCAATCGGGTGTATCTGCACCAAAAAACGGAACAGCTTCAAGAGGTAATCATGTCCGTTTCCAAATGGGAGCAGCAAAAAAAACAGATTCCACAAAAAGTCGAGACCCTTAATGACCGCAGCATCGCTTTTACCGCGCCACAAACTTCGGCCGATCTTTTGCAGAACAGCGGAAAAGTGTTCGTGCAAAAAAGTCAATTAGGAGGTGGGAGTCCCATGATCCGAGGATTTTCTACCAACCGTTTGCTCCTTTCGGTGGATGGTGTTCGGATGAACAATGCCATTTTTAGGGGCGGGAACCTTCAAAATGTGATTTCCATTGATCCCTTTACCGTCAAAAAGACCGAGATTACCTTCGGCCCTGGTTCTGTTATTTATGGTAGCGATGCCATTGGCGGGGTGATGAGTTTTTACACGAAACAACCCCATTTTTCTTATACTGATAGTCTTACCTTCAATGGGAATGCTGATTATAGGTTTTCCACAGCAAACAATGAGAACACGGCCCACATCGATTTTAATTTTGGGCAGAAAAAATGGGCGTCCTATACCAGCTTCACCTATAACAATTTTGATGACCTGAAAATGGGCAAGCATGGTCCCGATTCGTATTTGAGAAACAATTATGTCATCACCGAGAATGGGACCGATGTGCTTGTCGCCAATGATGACCCAAGGAAACAAGTGGTTACGGGTTATGATCAATTGAATTTTCTTCAAAAATTTGCCTATAAGCCCAACAGTGCCTGGAAATACGATTTGGGACTTTACTATTCTGAAACTTCAGATTATTCGCGTTACGATCGCTTGATTCGCCCCACCAGTGACGGATTAGGACTTCGCTCCGCCGAATGGTACTATGGTCCGCAAAAATGGTTCATGGGTAATTTTCAGATTACACAGAAAGGCAAGAACAAATTCTATGATGGGGTAAAACTCACCACGGCCTATCAATTTTTTGAGGAAAGCAGGCACGATAGGGGTTTTCAGGATGTGGAGTTGTATTCTACCAAAGAAAAGGTGGATGCGGTTTCTGTCAACCTCGATTTTGAAAATAAAAAAATGGGCAATTTCCGTTTGTACTATGGTGCCGAATATGTGTTCAATAAAGTACATTCAACAGGAAGTGTAAAGGATATTGAAACGGATGCAGTGAAACGAACGGCGTCCCGTTATCCTGACGGGGCCACTTGGCAGACCTTGGCAGGGTATGTAAACAGCGAATATCAGATAAAACCCAATTTCAGTTTGTTGTCCGGCATACGGTACAGCCAGGTTTGGGTGGATGCCGAATTTGAAAAAACCTTTTACCCCTTCCCTTTTGATGAAGCGGATATCGTGACCGGAGCGTTAACAGGAAGTTTAGGTCTCAGCTGGTTTCCTTGGTCCGATTTTCAGGTGACGTTGAATGGTTCCACTGGCTTTAGGGCTCCCAATATTGATGATATTGGAAAAATATTCGATTCGGAACCCGGTTCCGTGGTGGTGCCCAATCCTGATTTGGAGCCCGAATACGCCTACAATGGTGAATTGGGATTGAGGAAAAATTTCAACGATATTTTGGTGCTGAAAGGCGCGGCATATTACACCTATTTGGTAGATGCCTTGGTACGAAGGGACTTCACTTTCAACGGGCAAAGCGAAATTGAATATAACGGGGAACCCAGCAATGTACAGGCCATCCAAAATGCAGCTAGGGCCTATGTGTATGGTTTTGAATTTGGACTGGATGCCTACTTTACCGAGAACTTGTCCTTCACGTCCAACCTCACCATTACCGAAGGAACGGAGGAAGATGATGATGGAACCGACAGTCCGGCACGGCATGCTCCACCACTTTTTGGAGATGCCCATGTGGTTTGGCAGGATCAAAAACTGAAAGCGGATGTCTTCCTGAATTTCAATGGTGAAGTGAGTAATGGGGATTTGGCGTTGTCCGAACAAAGCAAAACCTATATCTATGCCAGTGATGCCAATGGCAATCCGTATTCCCCATCGTGGTACACCTTGAACTTTAGGTCTCAATACCAGATTACCAATGCGCTGAAGGCCAGTGTAGGCTTGGAAAATATTACCAATCAGCGGTATCGCATGTATTCCTCGGGTATCGTTGCCCCTGGCACCAATTTAATTTTGGGTGTAGGGTATGTTTTTTAGAAAAAAATAAAGGCTCGGAAATTTCCGAGCCTTTATTTTTATCCCTTTCAGGGGTTAAATTTTAATACTGTCGATGGCCCTTTTGGCTTCTTCCTTCACTTCTTTGCCTGCCTTTTTAAGACTGTCAATGGCTTGCTCTCCCAGTTCCTTGGCATCCTCACCCGCTTCTTTCAGCGCGTCGGCTGCATCATTGGCGGCTTCTTTTAGGTCTTTTCCTGTTTCTTCCAAAGCTTCGCTCGCTTCTTCGGAAGCTTCTTTTGCCTTGTCCGCAGCTTCCTTGCACGAAGTCAGGACCGATATGGACATGGCAAGGGCCAGTGCCCCGATGAATACTCTTTTCATTACAAAATAGTTTAGTGTTTAGGAGGATGAAGGTACTGAATTATGGCCTATTTCAACCCTGAAAGGGTATCATATTTAGGTTAAGGCTGTTATGTGGATTCTTAGGCCATTGTGTAGCCCATAATTCCATCTAAATTTATAATTTTGCAAACTTGAAATTGAGAAGGAATAGCAGGTTATGAAGTTTGCGGAATATAAAGGATTGGATTTGCCTAAAGTATCGGAAG
>JASBTS010000187.1 GCA_030148305.1 Allomuricauda sp.
CACCCTTTTTTGTCCTGAATCAGGGTGGGTAGCCACCACACAATGGTCCTCAGCGTTCCAAAGTTCGATTTCATGAGGGAAAATAGAAGCGGTATGCCCGTCATCACCCATACCCAGAATCACCAAGTCAAATTGGGGCGCATCCTCCACCCTATCCAAATCGATTTCCAACAGATTGGCATAACGCATGGCTTCGCTGTTAGGATCCTTTTCGCCTAAAATCCGATTAATGTTTTCATGGGGGACATCAATCTTAGAAAACAAATGTTCCACCGTCATTTTGTAGTTACTCTCGGCGTCGGTGGGAGGTACACAGCGTTCGTCGCCCCAATAAAAATGAACCTTGTCCCAATCCACTTGATCGGCAAATTTCTCGGCCAGCACATCGAACACTATCTTTGGGGTACTACCCCCGGAAAGGGCTACATGAAACGTATCGGCAGTTGCCACCTTTTCCGCAAAATAGGCTGAAAACTGTTCTGCAACTTCATATTTGTCTTTATAAATCTTAAGCTCCATCTATTTTTTCTATTAGTCTTCAACAACCCAGTTGTTCATTGTTAATTTCTTATTGTTTATTGAATACTGAAATCAACAAATAACACAATACCCTGGGTCATCCGCTAAATTCTCCCCGGGATTACGCCAGAATCCTTTTCCTTCAAAGAGTTCATCGGCATTTTCAGGACCCCATACGCCAGCTGCGTAGCCGTACATACGAACATCCTTTCCTTTTTGCCAATAATTGAGGATCGGATCCACAAACTCCCAAGCCGCCTCAACCTCATCAGCACGGGCATATAAGGTGGCATCACCCTGCATGGCATCCAACAAAAGTCGTTCGTAGGCTTCCATTACATAGGTTCCCGCCAGACTGGAATAGTAAAAATCCAAATTGGCCCTTTCTACTTTAAACCCTTGCCCAGGAACCTTCACCCCGAATTTGATCAGAATCCCTTCATCGGGCTGTATACGGATCACCAGTTTATTGTCCTTGCTATGCATACCCGGCTCCTTGAAAATCTGGTGGTGTGGCTCTTTAAAATGGATGACCACCTCGGTTACCTTGGTAGGCATCCTCTTGGCTGTCCTCACATAAAAAGGAACTCCGTGCCATCTCCAATTATCCACATAAAATTTGATGGCAGCGTATGTTTCCGTGGTGGAATCAGGGTTTACTCCATCTTCCTCTCGGTACCCTTTCACTTTTTTCCCATTCACCAAGGACTCCACATACTGGGCCCGGATGGTATTCTGGTATAAGGTCTCATCATCCTTCATCACTCGCAACGATTTGAGCGCCTTTACCTTCTCATTACGGATTTCCTCCGCTTCAGCACTAATAGGTGGTTCCATAACCACCAATGAAACAATTTGGAGCAAGTGGTTTTGGAACATATCACGTAATGCCCCGGATTTGTCATAATAACCACCCCGTTTTTCCACCCCAACGCTTTCGGCATTGGTAATTTCTACATGTTCGATGTAATTACGGTTCCAAAGCGGTTCAAAAATACTGTTGGCAAACCGTGTCACCAAAAGGTTTTGTACCGTTTCCTTACCCAAATAATGGTCAATTCGGTAAATCTGTGGTTCAGTGAAATATTGATGCAGTCCTTTATTCAAATTTTTGGCTGTTTCCAGACTGTATCCGAACGGTTTTTCCACAATCAAACGCTTCCACCCATTGTTTTGGGTATTCATGCCTGCCTCGGCCAGATTATGTGCGATCGTTTCATAAAGCGTGGGCGGAGTGGAAAGGTAATAAATGATATTCCCTGAAGTTTGATGTGCCACTTTCAGCTCTTCCACCCGTTTGCGCAAGGCTTTGTAATCCGTATCATAGCTTTCGCCGAGGTCTTCGTAGAAAAGTTTGTCGGCAAATCCTTTGATCTCGTCCCTGCCCAATTTTTTGAGCTTTTCCTTTAAATAATCACTTTCATATACCACATGTTCACGGAATGATTCATCGGTCAGTTCACTTCGGCTAACACCTAGGACCACAAAATTTTCGGGCAGGTGCTTGGCAACATACAGGTTAAAAAGAGCTGGAATCAGTTTTCTTGCGGTCAAATCTCCCGATGCCCCAAAAATTACGAGCATCTGGTTTTCGGTCTTTTTCATCATCTTTTTTTGGTTTCTGGCTGCTTGAATCCAACACGCACTCCAAGGTTATTCCAATGAAGCCGTTTATTTTTTGAGCATAACGAATATAAGGTTTATTTTAGGTTCGTAATTCAAGAAAGCACAACCTTAGGGTTGTCTTAACAACGGAAGTAGATAAAAATACAAGATGGCAGATACGTATGATTTTGGCCTTGTGGGCCTTGGGGTAATGGGGCGCAATTTTATTTTGAATGTGGCCGATAATGGATTTACCGCTTTTGGTAACGATTTGGACGAAGAAAAGGTAGGTGCATTGATCAAAGAAGGTGGCAATACGGACAAAGTGAATGCCTCTTCCGATGTAAAAATCTTTGTAAATGCCCTGACCACACCCCGAAAAATTATGCTTTTGGTACCGGCCGGAAAAGTGGTAGACATTGTGATTGAAAGTTTGTTGCCCCATTTGGATAAAGGGGACATCATCATTGATGGTGGAAATTCCTTTTTTACTGATACCGACCGTCGCGAAGCCTATTTGAAAGAAAAGGGCATCAACTTTTTTGGTGCCGGTGTTTCCGGGGGTGCGAAAGGTGCTCGACGTGGTCCAAGTATTATGCCTGGTGGGTCCAAAGAGGCGTACCAACATGTAAAACCCATTTTTGAGGCGGTTTCCGCCAAATATAAAGGCGAGCCCTGTGTGGCCTATCTTGGGCCCAAATCGGCCGGAAACTACGTGAAAATGGTGCATAACGGTATCGAATACGGGTTGATGCAGCTTACTTCGGAAATCTATGACCTGTTGAAAAAAGCAGGCGGACTCTCCAATGCGGAACTGCACCAAACCTTTGGTCAATGGAACGAAGGCAGATTGCAATCCTTTTTGGTGGAGATCACTTCGGAAATCTTCGAACAAAAAGACGACTTGGGAGATGGTGAGTTGGTAGACAAGATCTTGGACAAAGCCAAACAAAAGGGAACTGGAAAGTGGACCTCCCAAAACGCCATGGACCTTGGCATTCCTGTACCTACCATTGATGTGGCCGTGAGTATGCGGGAACTTTCCGCCTTGAAGGAGGAACGCGTAAAAGCGGATGCCCTTTACGATCGCCCAACACCCAAAACGGTAAACAAAGCCGATTTTATCTCCAAAGCGGAACAAGCGTTGTATTTTGCCTTTATCATCACCTATGCCCAGGGCATGCACCAATTGGCCGATGCCTCCAAGGAATACGGCTACGAACTGGAACTGGGTGAAATTGCCAAGATCTGGAGGGCAGGTTGTATCATACGCGCCGCTTTGCTGGCGGATATTACGGATGCCTACCAAGCCAATGAAAAATTGGAAAACCTATTGCTCTCCCCTTCCTTTGTGGAAAAGGTGAAAGAAACCGTGGATGCCGCACGGGAAATAACCGCTTATGGCGCCCTGAACGGGATTCCTTTGGCGGGACTCTCCAACGCCCTCACCTATTTTGATGCCTATACCAGCAGCCGATTGCCCCTGAATTTGATTCAGGCCCAACGCGACTATTTTGGTTCGCATACCTATGAGCGCGTGGACCGCGAAGGAATTTTCCATACGGAATGGGAAGAATGAAAATTTTAAATTTATATCTATACAATTGAATTTAGACGAATTAATAATATCTCTGAGGAAAATTTCACCAATTGAGGAAATTCAAGGACTGGCAACCCGGATAAGACAGTGGAAGGCAGATGAAAGTGATGCTATGGAGTTAAGGGATTTGGTTGAAAGATACCTTGGCAATATTTGTATTGATGATGAATCTTTATTCAATAATATTTATAACCTCTGGTCAAACTTTAGAAACAACGCTATAGATGGAATAGGAGGAATGACTATGAATGAACGGTTATATTGGTTTGGGTTGATGGAAATATTTGATGCTGCCAAATCTGAATCAAGGCGAAAAAACATCTACAAAAAACTTTTAGCCAGTCCATAATTCGCGCACATAATGAAAAAACTCCTCTCCCTTTTTGCCTTCACCTTTTACCTCTTTTCCGTTTCGGCCCAAAAAGCACCCTATGTCATCTACAACGCCAAGGGCAAAAAGGTATCGTATGAAAAAATGTTGAAGAACTTGGAGCAAAAGGATATGGTCCTCTTCGGGGAACTGCACAACAACCCCATTGCACATTGGTTGCAGTACGAGCTCACTTCCGACCTGTATACCAAAAAACCGCTCATCCTTGGGGCAGAAATGGTAGAGGCCGACAATCAGGATGAACTGGATGCCTATTTGGCGGGTACCATCGATTACAAAGCTTTGGATTCCACCGCTAGACTTTGGAACAACCATAAAACTGATTATGCCCCATTGGTGGACTTTGCCAAGGACAAAAAATTGGTCTTTGTGGCTTCCAACGTACCCCGTCGCTATGCGAGCATAGTCTATAAAGGCGGATTTGAAGCTTTGGACACCCTTTCTGTGGAAGAAAAATCATGGATTGCTCCCCTACCCATCGCTTTTGATGCCGAATTACCCGGATACCAAAATATCCTTAAAATGATGGGCGACCACGGCAGTCCCACTTTGGTGATGGCCCAAGCCATCAAAGATGCCACCATGGCATACTTCATCCTAAAAAACTACCAAGAAGGAAGTTTGTTCCTTCATTACAACGGGGCCTACCATTCCAACGACTATGAAGGTATTCTGTGGTACCTGAAAAAAGACCGCCCCGATTTGAAATACGGTACCATTTCCACCGTTACGCAGGACGATGTACATAAACTGGAAGATGAAAACAAAGGCATTGCGGACTTCATCATTTGTGTGGACAGTAACATGACCACCACGTATTGAGCTAAACGTATTTCTAATCTTTTCATCTGAAGATTGAGATGAAATCCCAGACCTTTCGACTCCGCTCAAGGTCCTGTAAATTTGATACTATCTTGAACCTATTGGGCCTTGAGCGGAGTCGAAAGGCCTTAAAATACATTCCCCATTCTTCGGATTGGCGGGGAATTATTCCGTATTTTAGAAATCGAAACTTTCTAAACCAATCCTCATGAAAAAATTACTCGGCACCCTACTTCTCTTGGTGGCCATAAGCCCTTTAGGGTTTGGCCAGGTACAATCCAACTTGGAATTGTTGGACATCTTCAACATGGAGTTCGTTTCCGACCCGCAGATTTCACCAGATGGCTCCAAGATCATCTATGTACGCAACTTTAAGGACGTGATGACGGACCGTAACCTTTCCAACCTCTGGATCGTAAATTTCGACGGTTCCAACAACCGCCCGTTGACAACGGGAAACCATAACGATTTCTCCCCGAAATGGTCGCATGATGGCAAAAAAATCGTATTCAAATCCAACATGGCCGACGAAAAAATGAAACTGTACCTCATGTGGTTGGACACCAAAGAAACCATGGCCTTGACCAACACCCCACAATCCCCTGGGCAAGTTTCATGGTCGCATGATGACAAATATGTCGCCTTCAATATGTTTGTGCCGGCAGAGGAAAAATCCATCATCAAGCTACCTGCCAAGCCGGAAGGTGCCAAATGGAACGCGCCTCCCAAATACATCGACAAGATCAACTACAGAGGCGATGGGCAAGGGTATCTTAAAGGCGGAAATATGCAGTTGTTCACACTGCCCATCAGTGGGGGCACTCCCAAACAGCTTACGTTTACGGAGTTCGATCATGGGGGACCCATTTGGGCCAAGGACAATGCCCACCTGTACTTCAGTGCCAATTTTCATAAGGAAGAAGAGTTTGAGCCAGCCGATAGTGAAATCTATCAAATCAGTGTAAACAATGGCGAAATCAAGGAATTGACCAGCCGTTACGGTCCCGATGGGAATCCTGTACTATCTCCCGACGGCACCAAAATTGCCTATCTCGGTTATGATGACCGCTTGCAAGGTTATCAAGTGACCCGATTGTATGTAATGAATACCGATGGTTCCAATTCCCAGTTGGTTTCCAAGGATTTTGACCGCGATGTGGAAGAAATGGTCTGGAACAACAAGGGCACTGGCCTTTATTTCATCTATACAGACAAAGGAATGGGCAAACTGGCCTCTATCAGCCTTTCCGGAAAAGTGGACGACATTACCGACGGACTTGGTGGTCTCTCCTTGGGACGACCTTACAATGCAGCGAGTTTTTCCGCATCCAACAACAACAAGTTTGCCTATACGGTTGGCGATACCAGTCACCCTTCCGATTTGGGAGTATCCGACACCAAAGGCAGCAAGCGTCTTACCGCCTTGAACGACGACCTGTTTTCCTTTAGGAAATTGGGCAAAGTGGAAGAAATTTGGTGGGAGTCCTCCTATGACCAACGCAAGATCCAAGGTTGGGTGGTCACGCCCCCCGATTTTGACCCTGCCAAAAAATACCCGATGATTTTGGAAATTCACGGAGGCCCGTTCACCAGCTACGGTTCGGTATATTCTGCCGAGATACAGGCCTATGCCGCGGCCGGTTATGTAGTGCTTTACTCCAACCCACGTGGCAGCACCAGTTACGGGGAGGAATTCGGCAACCTGATCCATCATGATTATCCCAATCATGATTATGACGACCTCATGTCCGGCGTGGATGCCGTGCTTGCCAAAGGGTTTGTGGACAAGGACAACCTATTTGTAACCGGTGGTAGCGGCGGTGGTGTGCTTACAGCTTGGATCGTGGGCAAAACAGACCGATTTAAGGCTGCCGTAGTGGCTAAACCCGTGATCAACTGGTACAGCTTTGTGTTGTATGCGGATGGCATCCAATTTTTCTCCAAATACTGGTTTGGTAAAAAACCTTGGGAAGATCCTGAAAACTATTTGCGTCGCTCCCCGTTGACGTACGTGGGCAATGTGACCACACCCACCATGTTGATGACCGGTGAGGATGATTACCGTACCCCAATTGCAGAATCGGAGCAATTTTATGCAGCTTTAAAACTCCAGAATGTGGAGACCGCCATGGTGCGCATCCCCAATTCCGGGCATGGCATTGCCAACAAACCCAGTAACTTGATTGCCAAGATTGCTAGTGTATTGGCTTGGTTCGATAAATATAAGGACTAAGGATAACGAAGATGAAGGGCACTCATTTGTTCACTGTATTTTAAGTCAATAGCTGCCAATGAAAGCATTTTTAACAATAGGATTGCTGATTGTCAGCAATACCTTTATGGTGATGGCATGGTACGGCCATTTGAAGTTTTCCGAGTGGAAATGGTTCAACAAACTTGGATTGGTTTCCATCATTTTAATCAGTTGGGGCATTGCCCTGTTCGAATACGCCTTTCAGGTTCCTGCGAACAAAGTCGGTTTTAAGGGAAATGGTGGCCCGTTCAGCCTTATTCAATTAAAGGTCATTCAAGAAGTCATCACTTTGGTTGTCTTTGCAGTTTTTACGCTTATCGTTTTTAAAACGGAAACGTTTCGATTAAACCATATCATCTCATTTGTATTTTTAATTCTGGCCGTATATTTTATGTTCAAAAAGTAGGATTCAGCGAAAAGACAGAAATATTCAAGTAAGTAACTAACCAAAAACATTATGAAAACAAATCTTTTAATTTTATTCCTTCTCGTTTTGGTAGGATGCAATTCCTCCACCAAAGAAGTACAGAAAAATGAAACTGCAATGGAAAAGCCGACTTCCCAATTACGACACGTGGTCCTGTTCCAATTTAAGGACACCTCAACTGCCGAGGATGTTGCCGCTGTGGAGGCTGCATTTGAGGAACTCCCCTTCAAAATTTCAGAGATCAAGGGTTTTGAGTGGGGTCTGAACAATAGTCCTGAAAACCTGAACAAGGGGTTGACACATTGCTTTTTTCTGACTTTTGATAGTGAAAAGGACCGGGACACCTACCTCACCCATCCTGCCCATGTGGCGTTCGGGGACGTGGCAGGACCACACATTCAAGATGTGGTAGTCGTGGATTATTGGATAAAGTAATCTCCAACCCATAAAATTTCCAAATAATTAAAAACCCGATTTACAAATGTAAATCGGGTTTTCGCTTTGGGTAAATCAATAGCCAAGGTCAGTAGGCCAAACCATTGATTTGGGGATTCTTAATTCCAGCCGCCACCCAAGGCCCGGTACATGTTCACCTGGGCTAGCATCTGGTCTTTTTTGGTCTCCACAAGCTCCATTTTCGATTCCAAGGCCTCCCTTTGTGCCAAAAGCACCTCAATGTTAACAGGCTCTAACAGGCTCGCACTGGCCCTCGTCCTCCTTCCGATCACGCTCCTGCTGATCGGCCTGCTGACCGGCACGGTGGCGTGGTTCTTCCTTAAG
>JASBTS010000128.1 GCA_030148305.1 Allomuricauda sp.
TTAAACGGCACAAATAAAAACTAACAAACCTACTGACGTATTTAACTAAAGCTTATTAAACTAAACTATCAAAATGCCTCCAACACCAAATTGCCCCCTATTTTACAGACCGAACAGTCCTATCGGACAAAAAAACATGGCCGGTTATACATTGAATTTAAATCCGAAGTCATGAATATTCTGATTACATCGGCAGGACGCCGGGTTTCATTATTGCAGGCTTTTCAAAAGGAATTAAAGAAATTTGTACCGGATGGTAAGGTTTATGCTGCCGATGCCAATCCAATTCAGTCCGCCGCATGCCAAATTGCAGATGATTATTTTGAAGTTCCTCGCTTGGATGATGAATTCTATATTGATAACATCCTTAAAGAATGCATACAACGCAATATCAAATTGATCATCCCTACAATCGACCATGAGCTATTGTTGTTGGCAGAAAACAAAAAGGTGTTTTTGGACAAGGGGATAACAGTTCTGGTTTCCGATCCCATTCTGGTGCAAAAATGCCGAAACAAAAAGGATACCCATAAATATTTTGAATCCAACAAAATTTCAGTTGCAAAGGAATTTGAAAAGGATAATTACCAGTTACCATTGTTCATTAAACCTATTGATGGTAGTCGCAGTATCGATACATTCATAATACGTTCCAAAGAGGATTTGACCCCTTATCATTTTGAGAATGAAAGATTGCTTTTCCTAGAGTATTTGGACCATGATGTACATGATGAATATACCTGTGACCTATATTACGATAAGCATAGTAGGCTTAGGTGCGTGGTTCCAAGAAAAAGGATCGAGGTAAGGGACGGTGAGGTAAACAAAGGTCTAACTTGCAACAATACCATGGTCACCTTTTTAAAGAAAAACCTGGCCGTGATGGAGGGAGCTGTGGGATGTATTACCGCACAATTCTTCATGAACCGGGATACTGAAAAGATTTACGGTATTGAGGTGAATGCCCGATTTGGTGGTGGTTACCCCCTATCCTATTTGGCCGGGGCCAATTTCCCCAAATGGATCTTGGAAGAGTATTTTTTCCAAAAAGAAATGGATGATCAATTTGACAGTTGGGAAGACAATCTTTTAATGCTCAGATACGACAGCGAAGTATTGGTCCATGGATTTAAAGGTTGATCAAAATACCGTTGTTGTCTTTGATCTTGACGATACCCTGTACAATGAAATCGATTTTCTCAAATCGGCATATAAATACATTGCAAATACAATAGAACCCGGTTCGTGGCAAAAATTATATGCCCAAATGTTCTCCCTGTACAGAAATGGAGAAAATGTTTTTGATTTTTTGGTTCAGTGCCATGGACAGTCCAAGGAGAATTTGCTGGAAACATACAGAAACCATTTTCCTGATATCGAACCTTTCCCAGGTGTAATCGAACTCTTCAATAGAATTAAAAGCTATCATGGAAAAATTGCCATAATCACTGATGGAAGATCCTTAACCCAGCAGAACAAAATAAAAGCACTCGGTATAGAACCTTTAGTCGACTTTAGGGTGATATCGGAGGAAATTGGTTCGGAAAAACCCAATCAAAAGAACTTTTTGGCAGTAGAAGAGTATTTCAAAAAATCTTCATATTTCTATATTGCCGACAATGTGAAGAAAGATTTTGATGCCCCAAAAGCTTTGAAATGGAAGTGCATTTTATTAAAGGATAATGGTCTGAACATCCATCCTTACAACAATCTCCAACAAAAAATACAAGATTTGGAATTGGATGTATTAATCCAAATCAATGAATTGAATGTTATTGGGCCATCCGCAGATTAATATGTCATTTTCCAGTACTATTGACCAATCCTGTTTTTTCCATATCCGAAACAATTATATCCGCTATTATGCTACGTCCATAATTGTTCCAATGCCTATCATAGACCAAAGTGGTCTTCCGCTTAGAATTGTTGATGGCCTTCCCAAAATCGATGTGTTGAAAACCATTCTCATCCAAATAATCCAAAAACATTTTGGATGTATTGGTTTCGTCCATCAAAAGCACGGTCTTTTTCTTGTCATAACCATACAACTTCACCAAACTCTTGAAATTTTCCAGATACATTGAATCATCCGAGTCGGTTTCTTTCTTTTCTGCTTTCTTCACTTCGACTCCCCTGACCATATCCCTTAAATCCTTTATCAGGTCCTTCACGGGATCCACAACGCCTATTTCAGAAAAATAGATAAGTAATTTACTTTTTTTAAGCAGCTTGTTCATTGGGGATTCAAGATTAAGTCTTGACTCTTGGACATAATATTCACCCCGTCCCAGATCGTTAGAAAATTTTAATTTGATATAAACCCTATCGATTAGATCAAAATCTTTTTTGTAGGCCTTAATCAAATGTAATTGATCTGCCATATCGTACCCCGAATAACCATATTCAAATACCTTTATCTTATCGTCGAGTTTCTGTTCTACCTTTCTTCCAATCGAAATTTTATAGGGTTGATGGAAACCTTCTATGAAGGAATCGCCCACCAAGGCCACTTCAATACCATCCTGGGTAGAGACATACTCTTGGTACGAATTGAACCCTGAATTATTGATCTTATACCTGATAAAGTTTTGGTTTCTGTTTCCTGTCACAGAATAACCTTCTTGGTTGGGCACCCACTTCTCCACCCTTTTCTCGTCCACAAAACGAGATGGTTTGTCTTCACCTAGATAGAAAATCCTTACCAGAATCTCCAAGGAAACCAGAATCAGAACAGTGTATATGATTAAGTTTTTGACTAATTTTTTCATATCTAGAACTGGAAGTAAATAAATGATCTATCAAAACCACTATCATAAAACAGCAGCATGGTGAAAATAACCAAGGTATAAGCTACAAAACGCACTGCCTTGGATTTGAACTTGAATGGGCTACGTTCGTCTTTTCTAATACGGTACTCGTACAATACAAAGGCTGCCAACAAAATATAATAGTCCACCATCCTATATCCATTCGGGTGCACATAGTGTTCGTAACTGAAATTATTGAATATCCTTCCAATGAAATGGAATGAATCCGTCAAGGACGCCGATCTGAAGAATATTCTTGAAAAGGTTACAATAGCGAAGGTCAAAATTAACTGCCCCAATTCGGTGAGTGACGGAAAAAAAGAATTCTCTCCAACCACACTATCTTTATAAATTGCATTGCGACCCATTAAAAACACCGGAATATAGGCCAAAGCGTGAAAACCACCCCAGAATATAAATGTCCAGTTGGCCCCATGCCAAAAACCACTTACCAAGAATATCACACAGATGTTCCTTATTGCCCGTAGTTTGCTAACCCTAGATCCTCCCAAAGGGATATAGATGTAATGCCTGAACCAGGTGGATAGTGACACATGCCAACGTTGCCAATATTCGGCTACATTACGGGAGAAATTAGGAAACTTGAAGTTTGACATAAGCTCCACACCGAACATTTTTGAGGTACCAATGGCAATATCCGAATAACCACTGAAGTCACCATATACCTGAAAACTGAACAAGGTGACCCCTAAAATAAGTGTTGAAGCTGAGTATGTTTCATAATTCATGAAAATATCGTCCACAATGGGTGCAATGGCATCGGCTATGACCAACTTTTTGAACAAACCCCATAATATCAATTTAAGTCCTGCAGCTGTTTGGTCATAATTAAAGGTCCTTTTGTTGGTAATTTGGTGCAACAGGTCCGACGCCCTTTCTATAGGACCTGCAACCAGTTGTGGAAAAAAGGCCACAAAGGTCGCAAAGGAGAGAAAATCGTGGCATGGCTTTATTCTCTTGTAATATACATCCAAGGAATAGGACATAGTTTGGAAAGTATAAAAGGAAATACCCACTGGCAAAATGATTTGCAAGGTCCAGGTGCTCTTGATCTGGTAACCCAACAATTGAAACATATCCACAAAGGAATCCACAAAGAAATTATAGTATTTGAAGAACCCCAACAAGGATATGTTGAAAACCACGCTGACCCAAAGCCAAAGTTTCTGCTTTTTTCGTTGGTCCTCATTTTTTTCCATCATGATTCCCACAAAATAGTCCACAAAGGTACTGGCCAGGATAAGGAACAGGAACCTCCAGTCCCAAAGCCCATAAAAATAATAACTGCCCACCAACACCAAGGCATTTTGCACCTTGACTTTCTTATTAAAGACAAACCAATAAAGGACAAACATTATTGGCAGAAAAATGAAATACTCTAACGAGTTGAAAAGCATATCTAATGTTGCTTAGTTAAAACGAAATACCAGAGCAGTAAAAATAAATCTTAACATCCGTTGTTATTTTACATACTCGGTAAAACTTAATTTTTGTCGATGAGAGGAGTTTCATTTAAAGTATACTCTACCAAAGTTTTTGATTTTGATTTGAAGTGCTTCCCATTTGGCATCCTCAATATCCTTTTTAATTTTTTCAGTAACAGCATAGCTCCGTAGCTTCTTTTTCTTTCTATACACGCTCTACAAAACCCATTCCATCGTTTACAACCAACAGTTGAACAATCATGGAAGAGATTTAATTGGCATTTCTTATCAGAATAATTATAGATAGCTGTAGATCCCCATATCTAGAAACAAAAAATGTGAATAACTTAACATCCACTTTTTTTAATATCTCAATTTGATTTATTTTTTTAAAAAAAGGTGGCAGGCCCATTCCTATTACTTTGGTTGAGGAAATCTAACCTTAGAAATACTTCAACAGATCCGTTGTTAAACTGAGTGCTTCCCAATTCACTGGTTTCCCAATCGTAAGCAAGACCTACTAGGAACTTTTCAGTTGCTTGAAAACCAAAAAGGGCACTCACAGCACTGTCCAAACGATAGGCCGCCCCGACCGAAAAACGTTCATTGAACAGCATACTGGTCGACAAATCCATGGATAAAGGTGCTCCTTGTACCGCTTTGACCAAAATTCCGGGCCTAAGCTCTAAATCCCTGTTCAATTCAATAGCATATCCGGACATCAAGTAAAAGTTCATTCGCTCCGTGGCCAAATAGGTGTCTTGATAATCATTATCAAAATGCTTGGTCTCGAAAATGTGGGGAACAGACAAACCGACATAAAATTGATTCGTATTAAAAAAGGCACCTACCCCAAAATTAGGTGAAAACCTGTTGTCTATGTTAGGCAAGTTGGCTTCTGCCCCATAATTTATCAATTTGGAAAAATCTACATTTAAAATGTTTGCACTTGCTTTGATACCAAAAGCAATTTTGGCAAAATCGGATACTGGCAAATTATATGAAAAAGAAGCGTCGAAAAAAGTTTCCTTACTTGTTCCGTTTCCAATTTCGTCGTTCACCAAAGAAAAACCGATTCCTACTTTTTCAGACAATGGTGTATTGAAATGAAGTGTTTGTGTGGTTGGTGCCCCATCCAACCCTATCCATTGTGAACGATATAGAGCACCAATTGTAGAAACACCTCTTGAACCTACCAAAGCTGGGTTAATTACTTGTGTATTGAGCATGTACTGTGTATACTGCGGGTCTTGTTGTCCCACAATAGTCATAGTATTGACCATACTCCAAAATAAGATTTTCAAGAAAATTATTTTTTTCATTTTTTAAGCTTTGGGTTTGCTCTAGCGATTAATATATAGATATCCAGATCTTGAAATAGCTTTGTTATCATCATTGGTAAATTTAATGGTGTAGAAATATACCCCTGCCGGCAACTGTTCTCCTTGACTCAGTGTTGCCCTTCCATCTGAAATACCTCTAAATACATTGGAATTATTATCATAACCAGTGGTTTCAAAAACTTTCACTCCCCATCTGTTGAATATCTGAACCGTGTTGTCTTGAAAGTATTCAATATTCGTAATGTTAAAGAAATCATTGATGCCATCGCCATCGGCCGAGATGATTGAATTCCCAATGGCAATATCGCACACAACATCAACTGGAGGAGTTCCTCCCTGCGAATCACATGGATTCAATGGGTCTGTTCTATCATTTACTTCTTGCCCATCATTAATGTTATCCCCGTCTGTATCTGCATTACTGGGATCAGTGCCCAAATCGATTTCTTCATCATAAGTCAGACCATCTGAATCACAGTCACTGGATGATGAAGGGTTACCACCTATGGAGTCGCATCCATCAAGTGCGTTGGTATTGTCGAAAACCTCTTGCCCATCACTTATGCCATCATCATCGGAATCAGCGTTATATGGGCCTGTACCTAGCAGGTATTCTTCTCCATTTGTCAATTGATCTGCATCACAATCGGCAGATGCCCACATACTATTGGTAGGATCAAATCCAGTATATTCCTGTGATTGAACAGGGTCGCATGGGTCGTTCGGATCTGTTCCATTGGCAATCTCATCACTATCATCAATACCATCACCATCGGTATCACCGTCGGCTAGATAGGGATCCGTGCCGTTGGCCGACTCGTCCCCATTGGTCACCCCATCGCCGTCGCAGTCCGCCGCCATCCATATCGCATTGCCGCTGTCGTAGCCCGTGTACCCTGCCGCCTGTATCGGAGAGCATGGGTCGTTCGGATCCGTTCCGTTGGCGGTCTCGTGGTCTTCATCGATGCCGTCACCATCCGTGTCCCCGGAGGCTAGATAGGGATCCGTGCCGTTGGCCGACTCGTCCCCGTTGGTCACCCCGTCGCCGTCGCAGTCCGCCGCCATCCATATCGCATTGCCGCTGTCGTAGCCCGTGTACCCTGCCGCCTGTACCGGAGAGCATGGGTCGGTCTCGTCAGTGCCGTTGTTGGTCTCGTTGTCGTCATCGATGCCGTCACCATCCGTGTCCACGGAGGCTAGATAGGGATCCGTGCCGTTGGCCGACTCGTCCCCATTGGTCACCCCGTCGCCGTCGCAGTCCGCCGCCATCCATATCGCATTGCCGCTGTCGTAGCCCGTGTACCCCGCGGCCTGTGCAGGGGAGCATGGGTCGTTCGGATCCGTTCCGTTTGCAGTTTCCAAATCATCGGGAATTCCATCACCATCAATATCGGTATTACTATATGGATCGGTACCATTGGTCACCTCATCACTATTTATTACTCCATCAACGTCACAGTCGGCGGCCATCCAAATAGCATTGGTAGCATGATAGCCCGTATAGTTTGCTGCTTGTGAAGGATCACATGGATCTAAAGGGTCGTTTGTATCGGCTACTTCCTGACCATCCTCTACCCCATCACCGTCCGTGTCGGGGTTTAATGGGTCTATAGCCAATCCTGCTTCTTCTGCATTTGTTAAACCATCACCGTCATCGTCACATTCACCACTTGTAACAGTATCATCGGTACTGCTTACGTTAGCTTGGCCTCCGGATGCTACAGTAGGTACTCCATTGGCATCAACAGAATCACCCAAACTATTGTCCCCATCAAGGTCCGTAAGGGTAAAGCCGCCATCTCCCTCAAGGGCATCGGCACAGCCATCGCCATCACTATCATTATCCAAATAATCTGGAATACCATCTCCATCCGTATCGAGCACAGTACAATCCCATAACATATCTGAAATAAGAATTGCCATATATCCTGGAGTAGCAATGGTTGTAGTAGGATCTACGTTTGCCAGCTCAATAAAAATATCATCTACTGGATAATCCAACGAATACACCACATCTCCAATATTTGGTGTGCCATTAACCCAGGCATTCCCTCTAAAAAAACCGCCTCCTAAATCCGTAACCGAAGAACCAACCGTGTAATCGGTACCAGCAGATGGCGTAATTATCTGGCCTTGCCTCGAAATAGTCACTTTTACTTGTCCAATATAGGGATCCCCGTCTGCCGACTCTCTCATATCAATATCCACTATACGAAAAGACAGACCAGTCACGGGTTTATCAAAACTTACCCTATACCGCAAAATATTTACACTATCCAAAAATTGAGATGTAGGTGCCTGTAAAATAAGACCACTTACACTGTTAAAAACTAATCCCTCTCTTGCAAATTGAGAATTTTCAAGTTCGGGGAAATCAGTCTGTGAATTATCCACCGTCACTACGGTGCCACCAATTGTCGTAGTAGCGGTTGAGGAAAAATCATCATCGGGATCGCCTCCAGCCCAAACTGGGTCGCCCCAAACCAAAGAAGAACCACCAACGGCACAATCAGCACCCTCATCCACATCCAATATGCCATCATTATCGTCGTCAAGATCTTGGCCATCCACCACAAAATCTCCATCGCTGTCATCGTTTGGAGCTATAGGGGAAGGAAGTGTAGTTCCACTGTTTATAAAATAGGATGCCCTAAGGCTCATATAATCGGATATCAATAATTCCCCTTCAGGATCAATTGGATGAATACCATCCAAACCATAGGTTTCAGGATTATTCCTAGTGAAATTGTACATATCCACTATGGGATTGCCGTCCGAGTTAATTTGTGCGGGAGTATTGGCCAATATTTTTGGAATTAAAATATTTTGGTTATAGGGCAAACTTCCCAACTCTTGGTTATTGTATACATCATTACTTCCATATTCCCTAAAGGTGATAGGCATAATAATGACATCATTTAATCGAGCTGGACCTATTGTAGCTATCAATGCATCGTAATTATCGCTGATAGCCTGTAATTCTGCAGGAGTTGCAGTATTATAAGGTCTGGTATTACTGACATCATTGCCACCTATATGAATCATGAAAAGGGTATTGGAAGTAAAAGTACTCATGGCCGTTTGTACTTTAGGAATGATCTGGTTGATGGTATAACCAGGAAAGCCGTAGCCATATACCTCCACATTTACCCCGTTGGCTTGCCATTCTGCTGTTCTTGTTACATTAGGCGTGGATAAATCTTGACCATAAGTATAGTTTATAATGGAAGCACCAATGACCACCACTTTGTCGTATTGACCATACAATAAGGACGAGAAAATAAGTGTAAGCAGCAGTAAAAATTTACCGAATATCTGTTTTTTACAAGAATTACGGTTTAATAAATTTTGTAGTGTCATTATTTAAAATTGAAGTTGACATTTCTTACTAATGATTCAACCGAATGTAATTCTATTTTACAATCGGGTCAAATTTATTTGCAATGCCCCGAGGGTTTAAAATTCAATGAATATTTCATGTTTTGACGTTCCATATTAACGTTCATTAATAATGGAATTATTTAACCCAGATCAGTTGATCATTAGAACCTTCTTCGTAAAATATCCCAATCATATTATTTTCTGGATACATGATTTTTCAAAATAGAGGTAGAGAAAGTCGTTACATTGATTGAAGAATATAATGTTCATCAATGTGTGTTAGGAATCTCGCCAAACACTATCTTTTTTGAAGCTATGCAATACATCCTAATATTCGACGATTACAAACTCCGATCGTCTATTCTTAGCATGCTTATCCTCTGTACAATAGACCCCATCTCCACATTCGTTGACCAATTGAGTTTCCCCAAATGCCTCATGACTTATCCTGTCTTGAGAAATACCCTTGGACACTACATACTCAACTGTCCTTTGTGCCCTTCTTTCCGACAACCATTGATTGTATTCCTTCGTTCCCCTAGAATCAGTATGCGCTGTTATTTTAATTTTTAGATTGGGTTCACCATTCATAATGGCAACCAGTTGATCCAACAATTCCTTGTCATGCGAAGTTAGATAGGAGGAATTCAATTTGAAATACACATTATCCAAATCGTTGATCTTGGTCTGTAAAGCTGCCCTCCTTGCATCTTCGGCATCTTTCTTTGCTCTTTCTGCAGCAGCCAATTCAGCAGCTTCTTTTTCCCTTTGTAGTCGTTCGGCCAACAAACGTGCCTCCTCCTCTGCCTTCGCGATGGAATCCTGCACCCTTTGTTGTTCTTTTTCCAATTCTTCCAAAAGGGCCAATTTTTCTTCTCCTTTTCTAGAAAGTCCTTTTTCCACCTCAAAACGATAAGCTACACCCAAGGCATGCTGAATGTGATTTGTAGCATTTTCTGTGCTCATGGCCCACTTACCGGTTGAGCTGAAATCCAATCCCCAGTGATCGGAAAACCAAGTCCTAAATCCAATAACCGCATTGTAGGTTCCCCTACCCTGATTATTGGCATCGGTATACCCTGCACCAATTCCAATGTATGGATCAAAAAAACCGGTCTCGCCAAGAATCATGTTCAAATCATAACTTACCCTAAAGTCCAGTCCGAAGTAATCAATATCTTCTGCCATTTTAATTTGGTCAACAATCTTACCTTCATGGTATTTATTGTAGCTAGCAATAGCTTCCAATCCAAGTCCATTTTTAAAATAACGTCCAAAGCTTAATCTGGAGGGATAGGGAACAACATTCCATGCTTTTTGAAAATCAAAAAGCTTATTGAATTCGTGGCCTGAATCATCCACAAAATTGGTTCCAAGGGTAACTAACCAGTAACTTTCAACAATACTGTCCTTTTTGGTAAGTTGTTCCACTTCTTGGGCGAAAATGGAAGACATAAAGCAGAATGACAAGATTGCCATTGTAGGTTTTGAAATATTCATGATATGCGATTTGAGGTTATCGACTACAAAGCTATATCAACAATACCAATAGGTGAATTTTGCACTTCCAAGTGCGATAATTTTCGATAAGAAGTAAAATTGAATTTTAAGTGCTTAATTTTCAGCTTTTTGAAAATCGATACTCTTATCGAGAATCGGCATTTTAAACAGATAAAAGGGATAATGAATGGGCTGAACAGTAGTTTTTTCAACCTGTTCTTTTTCAATCAATTGTAATGCAATTTGAAAACTTGAAGCTGTTTCCAAAAGTTTAGAAAGTACTGGCTCCACTTTTCTTTGTTGTTCACCCAAGCAGACCAAAATCAGCATATCTTTTGAAAAATCCACCATAGGGACAGGAAGTCCGGGTTTACGGGTCATATTGATCTTGGAATAAAATTTTTGAAGGGATTTTTGATCTCGGATAACCCGTACTTCATACTCTGTTACCGTGCTGAAATCATCATGGTCCACCAAAGCCAAATCGTTGATGGGGTCTCCAACCGGTTTATGATTGTCCTTTTGTGCCTTGCACGAAAGAAAACAGATCAGACCCAAAACCAGCCATCTTCCCATAATCAAAAGGTATTCTTGAATCGGGATTTGTATGCCTTTTCATAGATTTCCTCATAAAGGGGAAGAATGTTCACAATATCGAACTTGGAGGCCACTTTGAAAGCATTGTCCTTGAATCTTTTCAGAACAACATCATCCTTCAAAATTTCAATAGCCCTTGCCGCCATAGTATCCACATCACCAACATCGGCTAGATAACCCGAAACCCCATCAACATTCACTTCTGGAATACCTCCTGTATTGCTTGAGATTACGGCAACATTGTTGATCATCGCTTCTAATGCGGCAAGACCAAAACTCTCGGATTCCGAAGGCAACAAAAACAGATCGGAGAAGCATAGGATCCTATCAATTTCGTTGCTGTTGCCCAAAAACAAAACCTTGTCCTTGATCCGAAGGTCCTCACACATTTGTTCGGCCCCTTCTTTCTCAGGCCCTTCACCCACCATGATCAATTTGGCGGGTACTGCTTTCTGGATCTTATTAAAAATCTGAATTACATCAGGAATACGTTTTACCTTCCTAAAATTACTGATGTGGGTAACGATCCTCTCATTTTCCTTCGCCATCATGGACCGTTGGCAATCGGTATACTCAGGACGGTATTTGGAAATCTCGATGAAGTTGGGCACTACTTCTATTTCCTTTTCTATATCGAAAAGTTCCAACGTGCTTTGCTTCAACGCCTCGGATACGGAAGTGACCACATCGGATTTGTTGATACTAAAGGTGACCGCTGGCTTATAGAAAGGGTGCTTGCCTACCAAGGTAATATCGGTTCCGTGTAAAGTAGTGATCATGGGGATGAATATTCCCGACTCCTGAAGCATTTTTTTGGCCATATACCCTGCATAAGCGTGCGGAATGGCATAATGCACATGCAACAGTTCTATATCATGCATTTTGATGGTATCCACCAATTTGCTCGAAAGTGCCAGTTCGTAAGGCTGATAATGAAAAAGTGGATATTCCGGCACGTGCACCTCATGAAAATGGATATTGTTTCCCAATAGCTCCAAGCGCACAGGTTGGCGGTAGGTTACAAAATGTACTTCGTGTCCCCTTGCTGCCAAGGCAATCCCCAATTCCGTGGCCACTACTCCACTACCACCAAATGTTGGGTAACAAACAATCGCAATTTTCATAAAAACAAATCTAAGGCATTAATCTTAGCCTAGTTAATAATGGAATCATAAATCACCTGTTGAATCCGAGTCCGCAATGCAGAATTGATCAACAAGTTATTGGCAGCAGATGGGTACGTTCTATTGGATAGAAACACATAAACCAATTCAGCATCCGGGTCGGCCCATGTATAGGTACCCGTAAAACCGCTATGCCCAAAACTTTTACGTGAGACACAACCACAGGTTGGTCCTTTTTCTTCCAACTGGGGTTTATCAAAACCTACTCCCCTACGCACATTCTTGTTACAGAAATAGCACGTATTGAATTTTTTTATGGTTCGCTCTTCCAATAATTGTTCCCCGCCGTAGTATCCCCCTTGCAGGTACATTTGCATGATCCTAGCTACATCTTCCGCTGTGCTGAACAGTCCGGCATGGCCTCCTACGCCACCCTGCATGGCAGCACCCATATCATGCACATAACCCTGTATCCGCTGATATCGAAAATAGTCGTCCTCTTCGGTTGGAACTATCTCATCAACCTGAAATTTTTTTAAAGGATTGAAAGTGGTCCTCTGTAAACCCATTGGTTTGTAAAAAAACTCATCCACCAATTCGTCAATAGGTCTTTGATAGGTCTTTTCTATATATTCCTTAAAAACATAATACCCCACATCACTGTAACGATAGCGATTGGATTTTAAGGTCTGTCTCCCTATCCGGTTGTAGATGGAATCCTTATACGTTCTGGTGAGATATAAATGATCGGCCACTTTGTACGGAAATGCATCCGATGGATTGTTCCTATAAAACTCCGTTGATGGCTTTCTATCTTTATTTAGGGTATCCAAATAAAAGGCTATCCATGAAGGCAACCTACCGTAATGTGACAAGGCTTTCAACACCGTTACATCTTTAAGTTCGGTGCTGGCGTACTCCGGCATTAAATCCTTGAACGTGTCGTTGAGCGCAATTTTCCCTTCTTCTTCCATCTTCATGATCATGGGCAGGGTACTCAATATTTTGGTCAGGGAAGCCAAGTCATAAATAGATTCGGAAGTAATGCTATCTTGGGAATCATAGGTAGGTTTTCCAAAGCTCTTGTTGTAAATGATCTTTCCCTTTCTTGCTACCAAAACTTGGGCTCCAGGGAACATCAAGGAATCGATACCTTGTTGTACCATGGAATCGACCATGGCCAAACCTTCAGTGCTCATTCCAACACGTTCCGGAATACTATAGCCTAATCTTTGAATGGATTTCAGCTCCACACCGGTACCTACAGGGAATTCCGTATGTGCGGAAACGGGTAGTTTTCCTGTTGCCCCAACTGCACCGAAAATAACTTCTGCTGCCTTTTCTTGGGCAATGGCACTGTTTTGATAGGCCACCACCACGCCATCCATGGCATCCATATTGGGCACATCCAAAAGGGCGTACGGTTTGGTAAATAGGGTCAGAATGGTGTTGCTGGTCCGTAGGTGCGATATTTCTTCCAACCAATACAGTTCGTTCTGTGAAAACTTATAACCCTTCCAAGGGCTAGCATTGCTCTTATGAAAGCCGATAATGACCAAATTATAGTTTGCCAATTCCGTTTTGTATTCCGAGATGTTCTTGGCATCTATTTCGGTTACCGTGTAATATTTGTTCAACGATTTTAAGAATACGGACCCCGAATCGTCACCAAAATGTACGTAGGCAATTTTCTTGTTGTCCAACTTTTTGATGGGCATCAAAGAAAAATTGTTCTTGGCCACTGTGATGGCTCCTTCAATGGCCTCTTCGTAAAGTACATCGTTATCAATGGTATTGAGGTCGTTGTACAGATTCTCCAATGAAACGGGCTTGTACTCGTTCAACCCAGCCTTGTATTTGGCTTTCAATATCTTCTTTACCGAAAGGGACAATCGTTCCTCCGTTATCAGTCCAGAATTGTAGGCTTCCATCATTTTTTCTTTGGCCTTATCCACATTTTCGGGCATAAGGAGTACATCATTGCCAGCTAAAAATGCTTGCAGTTCCACTTCTCCTTCTGGAGCAAATTGCGAAACTGCCTTCATGTTCAACGCATCTGTAAAAATCAATCCTTTAAAACCCAGTTCCTTTTGCAACAGATCCGTAACAATGGCTTTGGATAAGGTGGAAGGGTGCCCTTCCCTACTCTCCAAGGCTGGAACATCCAAATGGGCCACCATTACCGAACTTAGACCATGTTCCAGAGCCTTTTTAAAGGGAAAAAGCTCAATAGAATCCAATTCTTCTTTAAAAGAATCGATAATGGGCAACGCTTTGTGCGAATCGGTTTCGGTATCACCATGACCAGGAAAATGCTTACCAGATGACAAAACTCCTGCGGCTTCCATTCCTTTTAGAAATGCAATCCCTTTTTGAGCCACGTTCTGTGGATTCTCTCCAAAAGAACGGTTCCCAATGATGGGATTTCGCGGGTTGTTGTTTACATCCAAATCGGGAGCAAAATTGATATGAACACCCAAACGTTTGGCATGTTTTCCAATTTGATATCCCACCTTTTCCACTATCGCACTATCCTGTATAGCACCAAGTGTCATGTTCCAAGGAAAGGCATACGTGGAATCAAGGCGCATGGCCATGCCCCATTCTGCATCCATTCCTATGAGTAATGGCACCTTAGACTCGGATTGGTAGGCATTGGTCAGTTTAGCTTGGGCCATGGGCGTTCC
>JASBTS010000228.1 GCA_030148305.1 Allomuricauda sp.
TTAATGGTCAGTGGATTACAAAGAAGCTTGAAAGCAAACTTCAAGAAGGATTTGGTATAAGCGTAGACAACATGGCCGAAGATGTTGTTGTTCTTAGTCCTAAATGGTCGGATCATGCATTGGATTCAATAAACGGCTCAAAAATTACAATGGCTATTTTTAACCTTAACAATGTTCCATTCATTCATCAGTATGAGCTCGATAGAGACAAAAATGCCATCTCTGTAAATCGAAATCAAATCCCAATTGGAATAAATACAGCTGTGATTTTGGATGAAAAAATGAAACCGCTCTCACAGCGTATGTTCTTCAATAAACGTTCAACTAGTACAATGGTCCATGCAGTAGAGGTGAGATATTGCCTGACCAAAAATCAAGATTCCCTACAGTTGGATCTAATACTGCCTGAAGGAATGACGATGGCCAATTTAAGCATGTCAGTGCTTCCTGCTGAATCAAGTGCATATTTGCCAAACAATTCTATTGGCTCCTCATTTTTAGTACAGCCTTACCTCAAGCAGCAGTTTGTTGATGGCAACTATTTTTTTGAAGCGACAAAACGTTCAAAGGATTATCAGTTGGATACAAGATTGTTAATGGAGGGCACAGAAAAGTTTAATTGGAATCTTAGGGCGAATAATATCCAAAATCTCCTTTTTGAAATGGAAAATAACATTGCCATAAAGGGAAAGATTTTAGATGCAGATACAAGTATTGAAACACAGGTTTCATTAATGTCCCAATCATTTGGCACTGTCAATCTTTTTGATCTTTCCTCCGATAAGAGTTTCCAGGGTAACCTTCCAGTTTTCGAGGGGGATTCTATTTTGATCAGTGTTCTGAACAATAAAGGAAAACTCAGAAAGCCAAAAGTGGAGCTCAATTTTAACAATGACCACGACCCTTTTGATTACAACAACTGGTTAAGCAATGTAAATCAGGTTGGTAAGGAACCTGTACAATTGGATACGGATGAAAATACGGTTCTAACGGATAGGACCATATCTTTGGACGAAGTTGTGGTTTCGGAAAAGGCGAAGGAGATCAAAAAATATCAAATAACCGCAAACACCGAAATACGGATTATTGATGAAGCAGCTTTAAAACGATACACTTTTGAAAGTTATATCCGCATGTTGGGCTTTAAGATACTTCCAAATTATGTTAAAGGGGAAGGCGGTATCAATATTTATATATCAAACCCTCCTGGATTGCAACAAGTGCCAGTATTTATTGACGGCTTGTCGAGTAGTCCTGGAGAACTGATTTCCAGACCTCTTTCATCCATAAAATCAGTTGTTTACAATAAAAGTAGGCCAACACCTTTCATTTCGATGTATTTGCGAAACAATTATGATCGATTGTACGGCAGAGGAGGGAAATTTTTAAGTTTGACAATCCCAAATGGATTCAGTCGAGCACAAGACTATTTTACTCCAAATTACCCTGATTATAGTTCATTTTTATATAAGAAGTACGGTGCAATTTGGTGGGAAAGTCAACTTGAAGTCAACTCAGAGGTACCCAACTCAATCATTGTGCCCTTAAATGAACAGAAAGAGGTGAAAGTCATTGTTGAGGGTATGTCCGCCGATGGGTATTTGTACTATACTGAACTAATTTGTAGTCCTTTTGAATATAAATATTCAGCTAATTAAGCTTGGCTTTTTGGTTGTTCAAATTTTGGTAAAAATTGCATCAATATGATTGAAAATGGCAAAAAAAGTAAGACAATATCCGAATAGTTCGTTTACAGTTTTAAAGAAAAACTTTTCGAGAAATCAAAGCAATATTTAACCAATGATGTCATCTTAAAGCTAAAAAAAAACAATGGTCCAAATCTAGATTTAGCTAAAAAAGCGCATTAATTTCTTATTTGCCATTAAAACAATAGAACAAATAGCGATAAGGAAAAGCACTGCCCCAAGGAAAACATGTAAAAGGGATAGGGAGTGATGGTAATATCTGCTTAAGCCATATCCCGTGATACTGCCGTATAGAACAATGGCATGAAGAATATAAATGGACAATGTATTCCGACCAATATCAAGTAAAATCTTCTGGTTCAGAATGTTTCTCAAGCAAATGAAAATGGCAAAAACCGAAAGAACCACGCCCAAACGGGCAAAAAGGTAACTGTCGTCAAGTGCAACATGAAAAAACTGGATATCGATCAGGTTTCCAAGGTACTTTACGAAACCATAGGATTGAAAGATCAGTAGTGCCCCAATGGACAGGGTTATTAAAATTGCCTTCAAGTAGAACCTCTTTTTACTGAGATGAATATGGAAGAACCCGGAAATAGATGCTCCGGTCGTTGCAAAACCAAACCAAGGGACAATGGTAAAAACGGAACCGTTATCACGTGTAATATAATTCGAGAGCCAATCGGGCAATACACCAAATTCCCATTGTTCAAATGTGGCGTTTGACAGGAAAAGTAAAATGGTAATGGAGCCTAACAAAATCAGGAACACATACTTATTGAACCTAAATGTCATCAAGTAAAGCGCTATAATCAATAATATGGAGAGTCCCAGACATTGGAGTACGTGGACGATATCAAAATCAGGGTTGGCGGAACCGCTAAACAATTTATCTAACCGGACCTGCAACAAATAGCCGATGAAAATGAGGAGAACACCTCTTTTTATTCCCTTCTTTACGCGTGGATTTGACCATCCCATTTCATATTTCTTGAAGAGCAAATAAGTGAATATAAATCCCGATACAGTAAAGAACACAGGAGCAGTCACTCCTCTAAGGTATGCCCAAATGAAATAGATGTAACTGTCTTCTTCACGATATCTGTCTGCCAATAATGCGGACACAAAATGTCCCTGAAGCATCATTAAGATGGCCCAGCCACGAAGGGCATCAATAAAGTATAGCCTTTCTGTTCCTGATCGATCATGTGGAGAAGTTGTTATATGGTTTTTCAAGGGGAATTTGTTTTATCCATTTCAAGGGGCATGGGTTGCTAGAAATACGTAATTATTGGACAATCGGACTATTCAGCATACCTTTAATGAAAGGTACTTTCAAATTCTTTGATGTACAGGAAAGGTACAATTATGTTATGTAAACGTTTGAATAAAAATTAAAGATCAAATAAACAATCAATACTTTGACCATACCCTTCGAGCCTTCCCTTTTCGGAATTAAGATCAATGTCCATCTCATACTGGAATATCTGGCTTTCTTTATTGGTTTTAGATATTATATCAGGTTGCGAAGGTCGTCCAAAGACAACATATCCAACGGGAACAGGCTTTCGATTATACTCGGAGCCATTGTTGGCGCTTTTATAGGTTCAAGACTTATGGGATTTTTGGAAAATCCATTGATCCCAATGAACACCGATAATCTGTTGCAGTTGCTCAACACAAAGTCAATAATGGGAGGTTTGTTTGGCGGATTGATCGGAGTTGAATTATCAAAAAAAATAATACGGGAAAAACAATCATCAGGCGACCTATTCACTTTTCCGATTATCGTAGGAATACTTATTGGCCGTTTAGGTTGTTTTTTAAGCGGCACCAACGAATTTACCTATGGTAAGGAAACCCGTTTTTTTATAGGGATGGACTTGGGCGATGGCTTGCTAAGGCATCCAACCTCACTTTATGAAATGCTATTTTTAATACTACTGTTCGTCCTTTTGAAGCGATTTTCGAATTACCTTGAACAGGAAAATGGATTACTGTTCAAGGTTTTTATGTTGGCGTACTTTGGATTTCGTTTCTTTATAGAGTTCCTTAAACCCAATGTTTTTTATGTTTTGGGATTGAGCAGTATTCAATGGCTTTGTGTAGTGTGCTGGATGTATTACCTGCCCACTTTAAATAAATTGGTTAGAAATGCCTACTAGAAAATATACCTATTACGATTATACGATCAGCTTGTGCCCTGAATGCCTAAAGCGCATTGATGCAAAAATAGTATTTGAAGACGGGAAGGTCTACATGTTGAAAAGATGTCCGGAACATGGCAACTCAAAGGTTTTGATAGCCGATGATATTGAGTATTATAAAAACATCAGAAACTACAACAAGCCTTCCGAAACACCCTATAAGTTCAATACAAAAACCCATTATGGGTGTCCGTATGACTGTGGGCTTTGTCCGGATCACGAGCAACATTCTTGCCTAACCATTATTGAAATAACGGACCGATGTAACCTCACATGTCCCACGTGCTATGCTGGTTCTTCCCCAACCTATGGAAGACATAGAACCTTCGAGGAAGTGAAAACCATGCTGGATACCATTGTCGCAAACGAAAAGGAACCGGATGTGGTGCAGATCAGCGGGGGTGAACCCACCATACACCCTCAATTTTTTGAAATCCTGGATTATGCCAAAACCCTACCCATAAAGCATATTATGGTAAACACCAATGGGTTGGCAATTGCAAAGGATTTTGAATTTGCAAAGCGGTTAAAAAGCTACTCGCCCGACTTTGAAATTTATTTGCAATTTGATTCCTTCGAAGAAGATGCCTTGGTAACGTTGCGAGGGGCAAACCTGAAGAAAATCAGGGAGAAGGCCATTGACCACTTAAACCAACTCAATCTTTCAACCACGTTGGTGGTTACCCTTCAAAAAGGGTTGAACGATCATGAGATTGGGAAGGTAATCGATTATGCCCTTCAACAAAAATGCGTAAGGGGCGTTACTTTTCAACCTACACAAATTGCGGGCAGGCTGGATAATTTCGATGCGGAAAAAGATAGGATTACCCTAACGGAAGTGAGACGGAAGATACTGGAACAAACACCCATTTTCACTCCGGATGATCTCATACCCGTGCCCTGTAATCCTGATGCATTGGTAATGGGCTATGTATTAAAACTGGATGGCAACAACATTCCGCTTACAAGATATGTGAACCCAACAGATCTGCTGGACAATGGGAAAAATACCATTGTGTATGAACAAGATGAGGCCTTACATCAAAAAATGTTTGAAATATTCAGCACAGGTACCTCCACGGACAAGGCATCATCCAAATTGCACAGTTTACTTTGTTGCCTCCCCTTTGTGGAGGCACCCAATCTCGGGTATGACAATTTGTTCAGGATAATCATCATGCAGTTTATTGATGCCCATAACTTTGATGTGAGGGCCATAAAAAAATCATGTGTCCATATCGTTAACAAGGACTATAAAATAATTCCATTTGAAACCATGAACCTATTTTATAGGGATGACAAAGTGGAATACTTGGAAAAACTTAAGGAAAATGCAATTTAAACTTTCAACCCATGGATGAAACTATGATACTATTGCTGTTTTTGTTGTTGATTGTTTATTGGTTGACCCCGATACTATTGTTCATCATTGGCATTGTAAAACTAAAGTCGAAACCAAAAACCGCAAAAATCCTTTTTATTGTTGCAGCGGTCATGTTGGTAGTTGGTTTTGGGGTTTGCGGAGCGATGTTGTCTTAAAATGGGAGTATACCAAACTATTCCGTCACCTTTTGTTCTAAACTCAAAAAGTGGAAACTCCAGTAAATATGGGGGGATCTAGGAAATAGTTAGATTCTTACCTAGGCTACTATTCTACAACCGAATGAAAGCAATAAAATATTGTTTCCGCAACGGGTGACCTGCACTCTAAGTATCATATAGCAAAAGGAATTTCTGTTGTGATTTTCATCGGTTTTTTGGTCATTGGATGCATAAATTCCACCTGTTGCGCATGCAAACAAAGTCGCTCTGACGGGGTGCCATATAAATTATCCCCAACAATAGGTGCATGTAGGCCCAATTTATGCGCACAATGCACCCGCAATTGATGCGAACGTCCCGTTACAGGATTCAATTTGATCATAGTTTGGGTGGCTGTTTTTTGTATCACTTCATAAAGTGTCAATGCCGGTCTGCCATGTTCATAATGTACCATTTGCATGGGTCTGTTGTTAATGTCCAAAACAAGTGGGAGCTCAATTTGTCCCAACGTTTCATCAATGGGTTTCTCCAGTAATGCATAATAGGTTTTGTGAATGGTACGTTCCAGGAATTGCTGTTGTAGCAACTTGTGCGCTTTTTTAGAAAGGGCAACAATCATGATTCCCGAGGTATCTTGATCCAACCGATGTACGATCATTGGGCCATTGGCATTGGCATATTTTTCCAGAATACGGGACTTGACCGAGTCCTTTATGTGCCTTCCCGGAACAGACAGCATGCCGGCTGGTTTGTTCACGACCACCAAATGTTCGTCCTCAAAAAGAACTTCCAGTTTCTTTCCTGCTCCAAAATTTTCCAACAAGGGGTTTGGTTTTACTGGAATTCCCTTGAGCATATGTGCCAAAATAGGGCGGCATTTACCTTTGCAGGCAGGGTAAAACTTACCATGTTCCCTTATCTCCGAATTTGGGGAAGACCCCCACCAAAACTCAGCCAGTGCCACGGGTTTCATTCCTTGTTGAAAAGCGTACTGAAACAGTTTTGGAGCAGCACATTCACCAGCTCCGGCTGGTGGCACATCTACCCCAAAATCGGAAAAGACCGTCTTGACATCTTTGCCTTCTCCGATGCTGTTCAAAAAAATGTAGGATTTAAAAATGGCATCCTGCAGTTCTATGGACTTGACTTTTCGTTGGGTTTTCAGCGCTTCAATGCGTTCATGGAACTCTCCATATGCTGTTATTGCCTTCTCTAGTCGCAAGTTCTCTGAACGGGTAAAACGTCTCAGGTCCATTCCTTCATTGGCTCCTTGATTTGCCAATTCTTCCAGGAGTTTCTTGCGTTTTTTTTCAGGAAGTTGAATGGACTCTTTTCTAAGTCTATCGCGTTCCGATTTGCTCTTTTTTGCCGCTTTCTTGGCTACCAGTATATTTTCCTTGGTCTCTTCGATGATTTTTTTTAATTGCTGCTTGGCATTGATGAACCCATCACTTTCTTCCAACGCCATAACTTCTTTGTTAATGGTATTGATAGTGGCCATTTCTGGAAAATCCTTTCCTTTTGGTAATTGATGAACGGGCGGTACAAAGGGTAAGATTTCCAGTTCAGGTTGTAGCTCCCCCGAATAAGCACTGAGATATCCAAGTCCAGCGTCTTTGGGTTGAACCACAAGCACGCCCAACATACGTCCGGTTGGTTGATCCATCAATTCCGGTAGATTTTGTTTCAATCTATGTTGAAGGTCTTGTGCCGCTTTTTTGGCAATAGCAATCGGTGTATAAAAATGGGGATATTCAAATGAATCAGGAAGTGGGTCCTGTTCATTCGTTGTCAAATAAACTATTTTGGAATCTTCGAAAGGTGAACCAGTTGCCAATACCCGTTAATTTTCTAGCCGATTACTTGTCCTGTATGGACTTGATCATTCTTGCAAATTTAATGCTCTTATGTGGATAAGCTATTTTTGGGTTTAAAAGTAAGACTTGACTTTTGCCGGGACATCAAAATGCGATTAAACGAAGGATAAGGTCGGGGTTATTGAATCAATCCCCAGTCCACGGCTTTCTTGATCATCCCAACGGAGTTTTTCACATCCATTTTTACAAAGAGGTTGCGTTTGTGGGTCACTACCGTATTGGTGCTTACAAATAAAAGATCGGCAATTTCCTGTGTGGTATGTTCCTTGGCAATCAATTTAATCACTTCTATTTCCCGTTTGGTAATCATGGGAATGGAACCCTCCTTTGGTTTGGGTTCTTCGGTGAGACTCTCGATCATTTTAGCGGTTAAATGGGAACTGATGACCTTTTTGCCTTCATGGGCATCCTTTATTCCTTGGATGAGGTATTCCTTGGAGGCATTTTTGAGCAAATACCCATTGGCCCCTATTTTGAACAGGGAGGTGATGATGCTGCCTTCGTCATTGGTGGTGAGCATGATCACTTTTACTTCCGGGTATGATTTTTTTACATGCATGGTGGTTTCCAGCCCATCCATTACCGGCATTTGAAGATCAAGCAGCAAGACATCCACAGGTTCTTTTTTGAGAAACTCCAGAACTTCAAGACCATTACTGGCCGTACCTACAATGCTCAGTTCCCTGTCTTTTGCAAATATGGCCTTTAAACCATCCAACATGATTTGGTGGTCATCCGCTAGCAATACCTTGATCTTTTCCATACTATTTTCAATTTATAATGCTAAGTATTGTGCTTTTTGTTTAATGGAATGTTTATGGTTACCAATGTTCCCATGCCTTCTCGGCTGTTGATGTCGAAAGTGCCCCCAATAAATTCTGTCCTGAACGCGATGCTTTTCAATCCCATACCTTTATCCGCTTTTAGGCTATTGGGGTCAAAACCGACGCCATCGTCCTCAATGGTAAGGTCAAACCAGTCATCGCTATAGGTAATCTGCACCAATACTTCCTTTGCATCGGCATACTTTACAATGTTGTTCAAAGATTCTTGTACAATCCTGAAAATCATGATATTGGTATTGTCATCAAATACCTTCTCCGTGCCATGTACCTGAAATTCGGCATGGAAAGGATGAATGGCATCCATTTTTTTCACCAAGTCCTCAATGGCTTTTCTCAATCCCAGTTTCTTTAGGGACTGCGGCATCATTTCGTGGGCGATCTTTCGGACTTCGGTGCAGGCCTCATCGATCATTTGACTGGCGGAAACATATATTTTTTTGGAATTGTTGTCATCAAAATTGATCTGCAAACTTCCGATGTTCACTTTTAAACTCGATAACAGATTCCCCAATCCATCATGTAGGTCCCTAGCAATTCGGGTGCGTTCCTTTTCTTGCCCTTCCAACATGGAGCGCATGGAAACGATCTGCTGCTCCCGCTGTGCCTCGTGCAGCTCCAGCTTGGCGGTATTCATCCTGTTTTTATAATATAAAAAACCGACTAATGTAATCAACAAGAGTCCTCCCAAAGAGAATAGCAACATGTTCACGTGATCTTGTTTTTTTTGGTTCAATACTTCTTCTTCCAGCAATTGGATCTTTAATTGATCCTTTTCAAATTTTATCTTCATGTCGGCCAGGGCCTCAATACTGCTTTCACTCAGTTTATATTCTTCCTCCATTTGCTTTTGCTTTAGGAGAAGGTCATAGGCGGCCTTATAATTCTTGTTCATTAAAAATTGTTCCCGCCTCACATCCATGATGTAATTCTTTAGTCCGATCCTGTCATCAAGCCCAGGAGTTTGCTCTGCTTTTTGGATTATATCATTTGAACTTAAGAAGCCATATTCTTTGATCAAATCCGAAATAGCAGCGGTGTCTATTTTTTTTTGCGCCGCTTCATACATCATGGAAACAATACTCATCATGGATTCCACAACACCAACATCCTCTGCATCTTTTCGGTGTTCATATCCTTTTAAGTAGTTGGTTGCTGCCGATTCCAGGTTACCGTTCATCTTATGGCATTCTCCCAAACCTTGATAGAGCCTCGCAATCTCTACATGGGCAACAGGAATTTCCGTCAACCTATATTCCAAAGCTTCCTGATATTTCTTTAATCCTTCTTCGGCATTCCCAGAAGTGTATTCCGCAACGGCCCAATTGTTCAATATGCCTGCTTTCCGTTCCTCGTTGGGTATCTGGGCGAAGTAATCATACGCTTTTTTGAAGGCCATCTTTGAATCTTCCAAAGAGCCATAGGTTAATAGGATTACCCCCCGCGTATCATAAACATTCCCTAATCCGTACAAGTCCTTGATTTGGAAAAAATAGACTGAAGCACTATCCAAATAAGCCGTCTTTTTCTCCATTTCGTCAAAACCTGTGCACCAGCCCAACCGGTGAAACGACTTTCCAATAAGTCTAGGGCTACCCAATTTTTTGGCCAAGGCCAAACCAGATTTTGACTGCTGCACCGCCTCTTCACCATCATACAACAGATATGCGATTCTTAAATGAGTTTCACATTTAAGGGAGTCATCCGGCATGTTAATGACCACTGCCCGCAGACTATCCAATTCCTGCGATTGTCCAAGGACCATCTCGCTGCCCAGTAGCACGAAAAGAATCAATAATCGTGTACTTCGGATGGCAATCTTGTATTTGGATGGAATAATATCCTCCACAGACATAGTTGGTTTTTATGGTTTACAGCAAGTATGTTTTGCCAAGGATAAAGTTATCGAATTAAAAAAGTCGCACAACACATAAAACCATGATTATCAATATCACACAATTGTGTGATGCTGGATACAACAATAGGATGATTTTTAAAAATCATAGAATAGGGTGTAAAATAGCCGAAAGTGTGGTTCTAACTTTGGCACTATCGATGAGCAGAAAAAATAACCTCTTTAATTCCAAAGCAATGACCAATAAGATTACGTATGCCGCAATTAATAGACAGGTTGAATCTAATTCCACCACCGATTCGTTGTTGGATATATCGATCAAGAACAAAATACCACATTTGCACGAATGTGGGGGTAACGGGGTGTGTACTACTTGTAGGGTAAGGGTGCTGGAAGGCATTCAAAACCTAACCCCTAAGACCCAATACGAAAATGCGAGCTGTAATGCCAGACAATGGGATCCCTCCATTCGCTTGGCCTGCCAGGCTCGTCCGAAGGGAGATGTGACCATTCAGAGGTTGATCTGGTCCAGCGGCGAGGTCAATACGCTACAAAAAGAATTGGTCCCAACAGGATTAGCGGAGGAAAGACCGATTGCTATATTATTCTGCGACCTTAGGAATTTTACCAACCTATCTTCCAACAACTTGAATTTTGACATCGCCTATATGTTGAACAAGTTCTATACCGCATTGGGTGAACCCATTTTAATGAACAACGGCATCATCTATCAATATGTAGGGGATGAAATTATAGGAGTTTTTGGCACCACTGGTGGAACCGCCCAAAAAAATTGTGAGGATGCCATCCGAGCCGCTTTGGGCATGCAATACGCTTTGGAGTTTTTGAACCGTTCCGATTTAAAAGATATTGGTGTGAAATTGAAATCGGGGATCGGCATCAATTTCGGGAATGCATTCATTGGTCATTTGGGTCATCCTACCCATAAGCAGTTTTCGGTAATCGGGGATCCGGTAAATGTGGCCAGTAGGATACAAAATGAGACTAAGGTTACTAATACCGACATCCTAATTTCCGATACCGTATTTGAGAATATTAACAAGGAAACTGTTGTAGTCGGAAAAAATTTCCTCAACAAATTGGCGGGGAAAGACGATCCCTTAAGCTTGTATGAATTGATCGGGTTCAATGACATGGACCTTCAGTTGGAACTCCAGTCTTCCATGAACATTATGCTGGCCGATGAGGAGGGATTTGCAAAAGTCTTTTATGATAAAGTTTTTGCCCTGGCTCCTTTTGTGAGGCAGTTGTTCAAGAGCAATATGGCCGATCAAGGCAGGTTGCTCACCCATATGTTGGGCGGAATTGTTTATTCCCTTTCCCGACCCGAGCACCTTAAAAAAGGGTTGATGAAATTAGGTCAAAGCCATGTTCAATATGGGGTGAAAGAAGAGTATTATCCAGTGGTAAAGCAAGCCATGATGGAAACCATTGAAGAGGTAATGGGTGAAAATGGTACCTCCCAATGCCTTAAAGCATGGAACGCCGCCCTTGATTTTGTGATAGATACCATGAAATCCAGTGCAAGGCCCAATGTTGAACATGTTTATGCTTAATGAATTTCATAGCTGATGTATAAAAACCACAAAAAAAGAGTGCCCAACTTTCAAAATGAACTCCTTAAAAGCATTGAGACAAGGGGTCATGCGGAAGAGCTTGTGGACCACTATTGGGGTAGCATCAACTATGTGCTGGGATTAATCAGAGCCTCCGAAATAAAGGCAGGTTTGTTACTTTCCTTCTACGGGATCCTTATCAATTTTATCTTTCAAAAAATAGATTTGATCATTTCTGAAGGACCACAACAATTCATGCTCTACATTCTTTTAGGTTTTTGGTTCCTATCCACGGTGGTGTCCATCTATTACAGTATCCGGTGCTTTATGCCCTCTATTGAAGGCAAGTTTGAGAAGAATGTCTTCTTTTACGCAGATGTCATCACCAAATTTGGAACGATCAATGACTTTTCAAAAACCTTTTACAAATTAAGTTTGAAGGAGGAGGAATTGTTTGACCAGTTGGGACAACAGATTTTTATCATCTCAAAAATCGCAGACCAAAAATTTCGATGCGTCAATAAATCGTTACGTTTTTTGGCCATAGGTCTTCTCTTGTTTTTGCTAGTGGTGATCGTGTATACCATTCATGTAATTTTATGATCATTCGGGAGCGATCGATTGCACCATATCCCGGATATTGGATTTGGAGTCTAAAATGCATCGTTCATGGTTGTTAAATTCTTCGGGTTTTGAAGAAGACAATACAATAACTTCCTACTTTTATTGGTTGTATTCCAAATAGATTACAACACATTTAATTTGTTGTTCATACAAAAAGTAGAACGGACCTACCATATGGAAGTGAAGCAGCTAAATCCAACGAACCTGCAATTGGACCCTTTTTTTGACCTATCCAAGGATTGCCTCTGTATAGCCGATTACGAAGGCTATTTTGTTAAAATCAACCCAGCTTTTATAGCATTATTGGGCTATTCCGAAGAGGAACTAAAGTCGAGGTTGATCTCTGATTTTATTTACCATGAAGACAGACAGCTTACCGCATCCCACAGGCAGCGATTGAAGGATAATGTTCCATTGATCAATTTTGAAAACAGATACGTGTGCAAATCCGGGGATTTGGTTTGGTTGCATTGGACATCTACCCCAATGGAGAATGAACGGTTGATTTACGCCATTGCTAAGGATATCACCCATAAAAAGAAACTTGAGGCCGACCGAATATCGCACTTGGGTGAACTTTCCGAGGCAAATGACAAGCTTAAGCAACTCAACTATACTACTTCGCATGATCTAAGATCACCGTTGAACAACTTGTTGTCCCTCATGGATTTAATCGATTTGACGAAAATAGATGATGAGGAAACCTTGGAACTGATCCGTTACATTAGGCTTTCCGCTGAGGGGTTGAACACATCCTTGAATTCATTTGTAGATACCTTCAAGGAAAATGATATTTCAAGAAAAAACTTGGAAGAAGTCGATTTTAAGGCCTCGCTTCAAAAAGTCCGGAATTCGATTGGCACTTTGATTCAAAATGCGGAAGCCAAATTCCATCTGGATTTTTCAGGTTTGGAAAGTGTGCGCTTCAATAAAGCCTATATGGAAAGCATTTTCCTGAATTTCATCACCAATTCCATTAAATATGCACGGCCAAATGTTGCCCCGTCCATTTCAATCGTTACGGAACAAAGAGACGGGGTACAGACATTGACCTATTCCGATAACGGGCTTGGCATTGATTTGGAGAAAGTGGGACACCTTATTTTCAACTTGAACCAAAAATTCCATGACAATGAAGACAGTAAAGGGGTTGGCCTTTATTTGATATATAATTACATCACTGGCCTTGGGGGTACCATTGAAGTGGATAGCAAGGTCAATGAAGGAACTACTTTTACCATTCAGTTCAAAGCATAAAGGTTTCATATGCTTGAGCTTTGGCGCCCGCCGAAATAATCCGATGTAAGGTGTTTCAGCGTAAAAACATCAGATTATCATCTAAATTATCGGTTTATAAATACCTTTATATAGGTTGAAATCATTCCCATTGTATAAAGAATCTTTTAGGATGAAATTGAAATTTGCTTTTCGGGTACCACTTCTTCTCTTCTCATTGGCCGTACTTCAGGTTGCGGCACAAAAAAAAGAGACTGCACAGATATCAACTTTAATACAAAATCTAAAAAAGGACATCCGCGGCCCATACAAGGACATTCGATGGTTCTGTACCGATGGAAGTATTCGTGCCCCAAAAGATCCCTGTCCAGATGAAATTGGACCAGGTGTGCAGCATGCCCGTTATAAGGATGAGGTAGAAGCCTTGGGCAAGGCCAATCACATCTATTTGGGCCAGATTTTGGCATACACCGATCAAGAACCTTTTTGGGATGCGGCCAATGACCATTCCCGATTGAAGCAATATCAACTTGATAAATATTTAAGAAGTGTAGACAACGGTTGGATCAATCAAAAGGGACAATACTATCGTGGTGCCATCCAGTCCGAAGATGAGGAAGCATGGGGCATCGAATTCTACAAATGGGTTTTGGCGAATGATGAGTTCCTAAAGAATGAATTTTTCTTGGTTCGCCAGTCATTGAAGGATATTCCACATAATGGGGACGACAATGTGGCCCAGAAAATGCGGAGTGAATCCAAGGTCATTTCCGACCTGTATGAACCCTTCATGGATCTTAGAACGAAAATCCACAGTCAACCTGAAGATAGTGATATCCAAAAAGTGCTTCAATTCAAGCAAAAACATAGCACCAAGTTAACAACGGATCTGTCCAAAAAATTGGACGAACTGGTGGCCACCATGAGGGAATTCCACAAACCAGTGGATATTACCTCTTTGCCCAAAAGGGCCTCGCTCACAAAAGGTACTCCTTTGGGAAAGGCCATCGAAAGCTTTGCTTCCAACAAGGAGTTAATGGGTAATCCCAAACTGTTGATGGAACAGGCTTCACAGCTATTGTTCGATATCAGGAACGGACTTTTGGAGGAAAAGCGACCCATGGCCAGATTGCAATTGCTCGATATTTCCTTAAAATTGGAAGAGATTGTTTTCAAAAGCTCACCCGATTACCAGCCTGAAAACTTAAAGGAACTGCTGCATAAAATCTGCTATTTAGGAATGGCCGTTACAGGTTCAGGGTACTTGGAGCAATGGGAGTGGGGACAATTGGCTAGCAACCTTACCAATTACGAAGCAGACGAACGCTCCCTGGGCGAATTGACCGAAGTGTTGAACCGAGCCCGTTCCGCAGTGGAATGGAGTGCGGCCATGGTAAAGGCCAATTATGATGCGATCGTGAAGGAATATGTTGCTTTTGAGCCGCTTACCGCGGGTTTTGTGGACGACAAGATCAGAGGTTCTGTTGCTTTACATTTGGGCCAAAGTGTCGGGGAATTGGGCAATCTCATTTCTGCTGAATCCCAATTGGCCAATAAAGTGATGGATATCCAAAACCAGAGTACTATACGCGGTCTGAATCCTGGCTATGCCTTTGGGGAATTGGTCGTAGTAGGTGGCAGTTCGGATGATATTGAGGTGTCTTCGGACAAGATCTACGTGTTCCAACGGCCCCCATCCGATTTAAAGCCCGTTGCAGGTATTGCCACGGTTGCCGAAGGCAATATGGTTTCCCACGTGCAATTGTTGGCCCGTAATCTCGGAATCCCGAATGCGGCATTGTCGGACCAAAACCTTCAAGACCTTAAAAAGTATGATGGCTCAAGGGTGTTTTATGCCGTTTCCAATAAAGGGAATGTGATTTTGAAATCCGAAAGCCAAATGACCAAGGACGAATTGGCCCTTTTTGAAAAAAAGGAACGCAAAGAGGAACGCATCGAGGTACCCATTCAACAGATTCGTTTGGATGAAAACAAGGTGCTGAACATGCGGGATGTGGATGCCGATGATTCCGGAAAATTGTGTGGACCCAAAGCTGCCAACCTAGGCCAGCTTAAAAAAATGTTTCCCGAAAAAGTAGTGGAAGGTTTGGTGATTCCCTTCGGGATTTTCAGAACACACATGGACCAAAAAATGCCCGATCAGGAAGGATCTTATTGGAATTTCCTCACCAAAATGTTCGAAGAGGCCAATCGCATGTTGGCATCCGGTATTTCCGATAAGGAAGTAGAAAATTATCAATTGCGCCAACTGGAAATTTTGAGGGATGCCATTAAAAAAATGCAGCTTAGGGATGATTTTATCAATCAATTGGAAACAGGTTTTAAAGACGTTTTGGGTTCTGAATTGGGTTCCGTTCCCGTGTTTCTGCGTAGCGACACCAATATGGAAGATTTAAAGGATTTTACCGGGGCCGGACTCAACCTGACCATTTTCAATTCGGTGGAAAGGGAAAAGATACTGGAAGGAATCAAGGATGTTTGGGCCTCTCCCTACACCGAACGCAGTTTCAAATGGCGTCAAAAATACCTATTGAATCCCGAAAACGTGTTCCCGTCCATTTTGGTCATCCCTAGTGTGGATGTGGATTATTCTGGAGTGTTGATCACCAAGGGCATCAGTATGGGCACGGATAAGGACCTGACTGTGGCATTTAGCAGAGGTGCAGGCGGTGCTGTGGACGGACAAGCTGCTGAACAGTATCTCATCAAAGATGAGGGCGGTTATGTTTTGTTGGCGCCCGCACGGGAACGTTTTTATAACGGACTGCCCAAAACCGGTGGCACCGAAAAGAAGAAAGCCACCTTTCAAGAGCGTGTGCTGAACGAACGCAATATCGATGAGATTAGAGGATTGGCCCATCAGATTCGGGAGCGCGTTCCGAAAGAAACGCATTCGGACTACCAAGGGGCCTATGATGTAGAACTGGGTTTTAAGGACAACAAGCTTTGGCTGTTCCAGATCAGGCCTTTTGTGGAGAATAAAAAAGCGTTGGGTTCCACCTATCTGGAGTCCATCACGCCAAAAATCGACCTGACCAAACGAATTTCACTTTCCAAAAAAATCTAGATGAAAAAGATTGTTGCACTCGGGATATTGGGGTTAATAGGATTGGGTTTCACCGAGTTTGTAGAATATCCCATCGATGGATACGAACGAACGGGAATCAAAAGGCTCAAAAGGCTGGAAATGATCAAAAATGGGGAGTTGAAAGATACTTCACCTTTGCCCGAAGGCGCCAAAAAATCATGGGAAGACATTGAGTTGAACCTGCTTTCCAGAAAAGGGGACAGCGTGGGCAGTTTTTTTGTGGTGGATGAAACCTTTCAAAAGGAAATCAATGGGCTTTTCCGAGGACTGGACAAAAGTTATTCCTTGACCATTCTCGATATTTCCGAACCGGATAGTGTTCGGTATGCGGAACGCAACAAAACCTTGGGATACCAACCGGGGAGTGTAGGCAAATTGGCGGTATTGACAGCCCTTTTTGAGCAATTGGCCAAAATTTACCCTGATTCCTTTGAGCTACGAACCCAATTGCTCAAAAATAAGGTGGTAAAAGCAGGGGTATGGGGGCTAACGGATGAACACACCATTCCCATTTTTAATGTGGAAAAAAACACCTTGGTAAAACGGCAGGTCATTGCCAGTGATGTGTTCAGTTTGTACGAATGGGCCGATCATATGCTTTCCGTGAGTAACAATGGTGCGGCCAGCATCGTATGGCGCGAGGCCCTTTTAATGGCCGCTTTCGGGGAAAAATATCCTGATCTTACCGAAGAGGAGGCCATGGCCTATTTTAAGGAAACCCCTAAAAAGGACCTGACAGATCTGGCCAACGATGTGGTCAATCTTCCCCTGCGAAGCTTGGGCATCACTTCAGATGAATGGAGGTTGGGCAGTTTCTTTACCACCGGGGCCAATACCTATGTGGGCGACAAGGGTGGAAGCATTGGTACGCCCTATGGATTGATGAAATTTTTGATCCAATTGGAACAGGGCAATGTTATTGATGAGGTCAGTAGTCTGGAAATGAAGCGGTTGATGTACATGACTGACCGAAGGATCCGTTATGCACAATCCCCTGCATTGAAGGATGCAGCCGTTTATTTTAAATCGGGAAGTTTGTACAAATGCGACAGGAGCAAGGGCGAGGAATGTGGAAAGTACATGGGCAACGTGCAAAATTTCATGAACTCTGTCATCATTGTGGAGCATCCGGACAATTGTAGGTATATGGTGGTGTTGATGACCAATGTACTGCGAAAGAATTCCGCTTCGGACCACATGTATTTGGCCTCGGCAATAGATAAGATCGTTAGGAAGGGTTGATTTCCGCCAAGGCGTTTTGGGCAAAATCCCTTATTTTTTGGTTTTCGTCCGTGGCAAATCTTTTCAATAGAGGTTCGTACTTACTTTCCTTTTGTTTTCCGATTAGATAAAGCACTGCCAGTTTTAAGTTCACGTCCGGCACTTGGAGCAATTGCTCAAAGCATTCCATTTCGGATGGAATGTTGTGTTTGATTTTCTGAATTGCTTCCTCCGATGAAAAATCCATGGTGGCTTCTTCAATAATAGGCAGCAATTTCTGTTTCAGGTTTCCAGTCAATAGGTTATCCAAAAACTCGATGGATTTGTTCCGCGCCTCTTGTTTTGGGCTTAAAAGTCCCAAATAGGCATTCTGTACATCCTCCTGTACATATTTTAATCCCAAAAGCTTAAAAATACGTTCAAGACCTGCATCCAATCGTCGTTCCAAAAGTTCCAAAAGCGAAGCCCTGGCATCCCTTTCTTCTACATCGATTCCTGTCCCCGACTTTTTCCTGTTGCGATACGAAATGATAATCTGCGTATGCATGGCCGATAAAGTCTGGTGGTACAACCTGCATTCGTCAAAAACTTTGGAAGCCACTTTAAAACGGTTGAAACGTAGGTTAGGACGCTCCTTTCTGATATCGCTGAGCGCACGGACCACTTCCAACCGGATACTCAGATCTACATCATCAAAAAGCTGGAACAGACAGTGTACCGCTTCCTTCGATTTAAAGGATTTGATGACCAAGGGTACAAACCGGCATGTTTCCAAATCTATCGTCCTTTTACTGACCTGTGAAACCAAAATGGGCAAAATACCCGGGCCATAATTGTTCAACGATTCAATTACGATTGGGCGATAGGCTTTATGGGGCAATAAATGCAGCAATTTGTCGATGAACATCGGATGCATGCTGATTCCTGCTGCAGTGATGGCCGCTTTTTTCAAAACTTCGTCATGGTTGTCCAGACCATCTATGATCACTTGGTAAAACTGTGGGTAACCAGAGGCGCCAACGGCTTTTAAAACAAGTGGATTGATGGGGTTTTCGTTATCGGATAAACGCTTTTCCAGCCTTCCTTGGAGGTTATGGTTCGTTCTTAAGGTCATGTTGCCGGCACTTTCCCTTGCCAAACAGAATAGGGCCGTGTCCCGGACCAATGCATTTTCGGAATCCAAGAACCGATCAAAGACATATTCTTCCTTCTGATCGGAATGTAGCAAGAGGTATTCAAAAGTGGCCAAAGTGAGGTCTTCATCCCCATATTCCAACAATTCGTTGATCTGTACCACCATAGAAGAGCTGTTCAAAAAATACAGGTTGCGCATGGCGGCGGCTTTCACTTTTAGGGATGGATGGTCCAGTAATCGCAATACATCGCTGGTAAACCGCCTGTCGTTGATTTCCATTAGCTTGTTGAGCATGAACAAAATCTGATCCTCATTACCGGATGAGAAGACACTTTTCATGCCCTCCACTACGGACACATTTTTGGCTTTTGATACCGATGCGTTCTTGTCCTTGGCGGTGGCAGATTCCAAATTGTTTTTGAAGGTGGCGTAATATTCCTTCCGCAATTCCCCGATGAAAAAAATCCAGACCAAAACCAAACCAATGATTAGAAGGGTTACACTCAAAGTACCCAGCTCAAGTCCATTGACAAAGAAAACCAGCAAAAGCCCCGCAAAGCCAGTTGCAATGCTATCCACTACCACATCAATGAACGATTTGGTCCGGTTCTTCAGGTCGAATGGAAGGGGCAAAGCCAGTAATTCGGAGGCACTTTTGTTGATGGATTGCTTCATGATTCCATCCATGGCCTTTATGGCCACAATGGCGGAAAGCTCCGGAAGAAAGAGGAAAAAAACAGCTCCAAAAAGAATGCCCAACGGTAAGAGCAACAAGGAAAAACCAACTCCCCAGATGCCTACGATCCGATGCGTTAAAAATAACTGTACGGCCAAGGAAAGCAAATTGAAGGTAGAGAACCAAAACGCAAAAAACGAGGTGAGCTCCTCAGGGTCTTCAATGGATTTGGCCGCAAAATCGCTGAAAAGATAATCCACCAGTTTGGCCACCAAAACCCCAACGGCAACGGTTAATGCCATATAGGTAAGGTGTCTGGACTTTTTGATGAGTTTATAAGGGTGTCCATCGGTGAGGGAGATCCTTTTTTTTTGTTTAAACTCATCCAGTTTGTTCACGCGCAATCTCCAAATGTAACGTAGTATTGGAAAACAACCCATCAACAAAACCGCGGCAATAAAGATCATGGCGTCGTTGCCGAACACAGGGGCAAATATGGAAGTCAAATAGCCACCGAAAATACCTCCCAAAATGGCCCCAGAACCTATAAATCCGAATAGTCTTTTGGCATCCCTAACGTTGTAGACCAGATTGGCCAAAACCCAAAACTGGGAAGCGGACAACACCGCATAGATCGATACCCATATATAGAAGAAAAACAAAAGGTAGGTATTCATCAACCCAAAAATCAACAGAAAGCCGAGTGCGATCAAAATGATAATCGAGGTTGAAAGGGTAGTTTTTATAATGCGGTTCAGTTCAAACTTGGCAAGTATCTTGGTGTAGAACATGGAACTTGCCACCGCGGTAAGGGCTACTAAAATATAGGCTAATGACAATTTTTCGGCACCGAGTTCGGAAAGGAACAGGGCATTGATGGTCGGTTTAATGATCAACAATACCGAAATGATCAAAAAAATATAGCAGAACATAAAAAGGGAGATTTTGTATTCTCCCTTTCGTATATCAAAAAATTGATTTGCCAGTCTATAGATCATTGGTCAATATGCTATCCAATGTCTAAATTTCGGGTTTTTTCAATACTTTTTCCACTGGTTTTACCAGATTTCGGATGATTTGCTCGCCATCCGGATCATCAACAAGGGCCACCAATATGTATCTGCGATTGGATTCTTTTCCCCAGACTAAAATGGAATCGGAGTGGAACGTTTTCCAGGATCCCGATTTTCGGAACAAGCGTGCCGAAGGGGCAATGATGTCCAAAGTATTCACGAATTTATGGTGCAACTCAGGGTTTTCCATGATGTTCAACATCTGTTTGGACCTTTTTTCGTTCACCAATTGGCCATTGGCCAAAAGATAATAGAACCTACAAACCTGGGTTACCGAAGCGGCATGGCTTAGATTTTTCAAGGGTTCCCTATTGGTGTCACCACCACCGCCATACCGTTTGCCTACCCAAAGTCCTCCGCCGTTTTCCTCATCGTAAAAGGCATATTTGGGGTCCGTCATAACCGATTCTATTTTAGCATACCCAACACGGTCTATCATTCGGGTGGAGGCTGCATTGTCCGACTTGCTTATCATCAACCTCATATCCTTTTTCACCTCTTGGGTTTCCACCAGCTCTCCCTTTTCAATGGCGTCCATGGCTGAAAGGAGAATGGCTATTTTAGGCAAGCTTGCGGCATACATCATGTAATTGCCATTGATCCTTGCAAATCGAACATTTTCGGGATTGCTAAGATCCACAATCCCAACGGCCATCTTTTTTTGTGAAATCAAATGGGACCAGGTTTCGTTGCTCATAATTTCCTCTTCCAAACTGTTTTGAAGGGAAGTGTCTACCAACTTGGTGAGCGGCTTCATGTTTTGGCTTCCCATTTTCAGAGGCAAAGCTTGTTGTCCTGAAACGGATGGGATTAGGCCGGAAAAAAATAAAACAACAAAAAAGTTCCTCATCAATAAGTGGGGTATAAAAAACTAACCAAAATTATATAATCCAAAGATGTACAATGTGTTAAAAATTAAATTTTAGATGAAATGTCAACGCGAGCAACGGTGCAGGCTTTGTTTCGATTTCATCAAATCAATTGTTAAAAAAACACGTTGAGTCATGAACAACGCACTTCAGGTAAAACGCTGTCCCTGTTACTTTTATTTTTCAATTAGGCTATAGTAATGGCATTTTAATTCCTAATGAAATATTCCGCCCAGGACTGTAGATCTCGTACGACCGGAATCGGCTCATGTGATCTAAATATTTATGATCCAACAGGTTGTTGGCGTTCAGGAAAAATTCCATTTTACGGTAGTGGGTGTCCAACCCCAAATGTACCAAGGTATAGCCAGGAGTTTCCATTTCGTTGGATGCCACTTGGTGCTGCTCAAAACTTGTGTTGGTGCCAATATTGAACGTCCATTCGGTCAATTTGCCCCAGTGGTCCCAAGTGATAAACAGGTCGTTGTTCCATTTGGTGGGTGGCATTTGGTAGAGGTACTCGTCCTCATCGGCCAATTTTCCTTTTAAGGAAGAAAGGGATGTTTCCAAATGCCCCCATGAAATGGCAGTTGGATGGAGATTTAACATGAACTCACCCCCATAAATATTCGCATCGTGTTGCTGAAATTCATGCAGGGGAACCAATACTTCCGGATCCAAATTGCTGTTGGTTTCATCTCCGGTGGGAGTTATGTATATATAATCGTTTATGCCATTATAAAATAGGCTTCCTTCCAAGGAAATTTGTTTGCCTTCATAAGAAATGCTAGCGTCCCATTCGGTATTGGTTTCCTTCTCAAAATCTGGGTTGCCAACTTCATACCGTTGACTTTCCAGTTTTACGCCATTGGACATCAACTCGTTGAGGTTCGGAGATCGGTAACCAGTGGCTACACTTGCCCTTAATACCACATGTTTCATAGGCTCAAAAGCGGCACCCAAGGAATAACTAAGATTGTTATAGGTTCTGGAAACGGCAGGTTGGGTCACGGTTGTGTTTGTGCGTTCCTCCGTATCCAGGTTTCGGTGATCATAACGGGCCCCAATGCTGAGGGTGAAATGATCTTCTTCCCATCGGCTGACCCCAAAAAAGCCAATATCGTTAATATCGGCATCCGGAATCAATTGTGTAGTGCCCTTATTGCCGTTCGTGTTGTTCTTGTGCATGCCCTGTGAACCTACAATGGTGTGGAAATGCCCCATTTCTGGAAGTAACCATTTTACATCATAGGTGTAGGATTTTAGGATCATGTCCAGATACGTATATCCTTTTTTGTTGCCTGCGAGTTCCTCGTTTTCGGTGCGGTGGTTGTTCTGGTAGCCCAAAGTGGCTTTTATGGTGGAGGCACCGGCCAAAATAGTGGTTTTGGATATGATTCTATGGTCTACGACCCCATGGAAAGGCGCTTCGGTCTCAAAGGGAAATTTTTCCTTTTCCAAACTATCAATGTTGATGATGCGGCCGTCTTCGTCCTTTACAATATCCTTTCCGTCCAAAATGCCATAAAAAGCTTGGTTGAAGGTGTACGAAAGCTTGGAATTCCCCCAAGACCTGTTGATTCCCGCAAAACCTTTGGCACCATATTCCAAAAGACGTGTATTGGGCACCCTAAAATCAAATCCGTCATAAAAGTAATCGGAGAGCAATTTGCCAAGGGCGCTGACGCCCCAATTGAATTTTTCTGTGGAACTTTTTACCCCGGCCTCGGCTCTTCCTCCCCGGTTGTTGGAGTAGGCCATGGCCTCCATGTCGGCTTCCGTAGCGCCCACTTCGGCTGGTTTTTCTTCCACAAAACGAACAATGCCACCCATGGCTTCAGGACCATAAAGTAACGAGGATGGGCCTTTGATGATCTCAATATGGTCCATCCCCAATTCGTTAACACCGATACCGTGTTCGTCATCCCATTGTTGCGTCTCAAAACGGATTCCGTCCACCACGGTCAAAACGCGGTTGCTGGAAAGTCCCCTGATCACCGGTCTGCTGACCAATGGCCCTGTGGAAACGGCACTTACCCCAGGTGTTTTGGGGATGATGTCCATAACGCTCATACCACCGGTCTTGGCCAATTGTTGCTTGGGGATCACATCAATTTTAAAGGTTTCCTCTTGTTGGGGTTTTTCGTAAGCTGCGGCTACCACCACTTCATTGATAGCAAAAGGTTGTGGTTCAAGGGCAATGTTCAGGTTGAGTTCCTGTTCATCATCTATTTCAAAGGTTTCCACTTCTGTTTCAAAACCCACAAAGCTCACTTGTATGGCATAAACGCCTTTCCCAAAGCCTGAAAGGCGAAAATTTCCCGAGGCATCCGTTGCGGTTGCCTTGTTGATGGCACTCACATAAATGGATGCGCCCTCCAAAGGTTGGTTAGTTTCATTATTGGTGATAGTGCCTTTTATTGTGGTTTGGGCCTGGATTGAGAACATGGTGCCCAAACAAAGTAGGACAGATAAAAATTTGGTCATACGGTTGAATTTAGAAGGTTGGTCTGTTTTGGAAGGGAAATTACAAAACGAAAAACCAAAATATAATAGGTTTTTGAACTTTGTGGAGATGCGCGCATCATCAAAAAAGGATAAAAAATGATATCGATGTAAACAGGATACTCCCCTCTGTTTCTGCTAGTTTGAGCTTTACTGAAATGGCAAAAATTGGTAGCGAACGATTTTTTTCATAATTTTTTTCCGAGGAATCAGTTTTATTCTAATTTTAGCTCGATCATTTAGATAATACAAGCACCATGAACAACAACCTCAGAAGAGTGATAGTGGATTATAAGAAGTTGACCCCAGAGGTACTTAAACTATTGGTGGAAAAGTACCCCGACGGTTATGGGGACAATGATGTAATTACCTTCCGCAACTTAAAGGGCGAATTGATAGAAGCCGTTGAAGTGTCTACCGATGACACCAAATATTTGGTGAAGATCAGTTTGAAATTGGAACATAGTATGGCCAATTATGACGAAGACGAGGACGACGTTGATCTTGACTCCGAAGATTTGGGCAAAATTCCAGGTAACGATGATGATTTCTCCGGGTCAGACGGTGATGATGTAGATGCCGATGATGATGACGATCGTGATGATGTTGACAACGACGATGACGACGATGTGGATGATGTTGCGGACGACATCGACGAGGATGACGACGAAGACGACTATTGATCAGTCCCTAATTCCCTAAGTTTTTTAGCATTTCCTCGGTAGTCTGATCCAAATCGAACCTAGGCTCCCATCCCCATTGTTCACGTGCTTCGGTATCATCAATGCTGCCTGGCCATGAATCGGCGATTTGTTGCCTGAAATCTGGGGCATAACTCATTTTAAAATTGGGGATGTGTTTTTGGATGCTGTCGGCGATTTCCTCCGGTGCAAAACTCATACCTGCCAAATTGTAGGAGGAACGGACCTTGATCTGTTCCGCCGGACTGTCCATCAAACTGATGGTGGCCCTAATGGCATCGTCCATATACATCATTGGCAATTTGGTGCCCATTTTCAAAAAGCTTTCATATTGCCCATTTTTAAGGGCTTCGTGGTAAATCTCCACGGCATAATCCGTAGTGCCGCCACCGGGCATGGTCTTCCAACTGATCAATCCGGGATATCGAACACTTCGCACATCCACCCCATATTTTTTAAAATAGTATTCGCACCAACGTTCCCCTGATTGTTTGCTGATCCCATACACAGTGCTGGGTTCCATGATAGTGCTTTGGGGAGTGTCCTCTTTTGGGGTGTTCGGCCCAAAGACGGCGATGCTCGATGGCCAAAAAATCTTGTTGATCTTGCTTTCCTTGGCCAAATTGAGCACATTGAACAGGGAATTCATGTTCAGGTTCCAAGCCCGCATCGGGAATTTCTCCGCGGTGGCACTGAGCATGGCGGCCATTAGATAAATTTCATCAACATCATAATGCATCACTACATCTTCAATGGCGGCATAATTGGTGGCGTCCAATAGCTCAAAGGGTCCGGATTGCATCAGGGAATCGTTACCTTCACGGATATCGCTGGCAATCACATTGTCCGCACCATATTTGTTCCTAAGTTCAATGGTAAGTTCTGTGCCGATTTGGCCACAAGCGCCAATAATAAGTATAGGTTTGTGCATTAAAATTGAAGTTAATTCGGTTTGGGGGCAAAGATACCCTTTATTAAAATTTGTACATTCGCCTATGCAAAAATTGTTAGTTGTCCTTTTTGTTTTTTCAGTTTTGGCAGGATGTAAAAAAACTGATGAAGGTACTACGGACCAGTCCAACAATTTGGAATTGGTCTTTGACTACCAGAAATTACCTGCAAGGGCCACCATCAACCCCAAGGCTACCGAAATTTTGGATGGCTGGGAGGAGTTCAAGGCGTTCGATACCAGTTTTGATGTGTTGTACAAGGCAACCAATACTGAAGATTTGGCGTTGGCTGTTGACGACCTTATCGAAAAAGAGAAGAAATTGAATGCGAGCAATTATCCAGAATTATTCGATACTTTTCAGATTAAGAGTAGGCAACAAGTAATCAGAACCTATCTGTACAAGGTAAAGGCCAGTATTCTGGAGAATCAGCCCACAACGGAACCAACCGTAGATATGTTACAGGCCTACAATGCCATGCGCAAACAATTCAATACCATAGTGAACAGTCAATTGGACAAAAAATTGATTTTGGATGAAAACTAAAACCGTTATTTTCTTTGGCTGTTTGTTGGCTACGTTAGCTGTTAGTGCTCAGGTTTCCGACAAACAAAAAATCAATGAAGTGTTGGATAACTGGCACCTAGCCGCCGCCAATGCCGATTTTGATACTTACTTTGGATTGATGACCAAGGATGCCGTTTTTTTGGGGACCGATGCCATGGAAAATTGGCAGAATGAAGAGTTCAGAAGTTTTTCTAAACCCTATTTTGATAGGGGAAAGGCATGGAGCTTCACTTCTGTCCAGCGAAATATTTACATGAACGAAGGCAAGACCTTTGCTTGGTTCGATGAGTTATTGGACACCCAAATGAAAATATGCAGGGGTTCAGGGGTGCTCAAAAAAGTAAATGGGCAATGGAAGATTGCCCATTATGTATTGTCCATCGCCGTCCCCAATGAAAATGTGGACGAACTTATCCAGATAAAGGAGAAAAAGGATGATGAGTTGCTCCTTGAGCTAAAGGCCAAGCAGCAAAACTAGTTTCCTTCGGTCGTTCCTTCTTTCTTTCTAGCTTCCAAAGCTTGTTTGCTCAAACTGGCCAAATTAAAATTGGGCGCAATTTTAAGGGCTTCATCAATAGGACCAATAGCGGCATCGAAATTGTTTCTGTCCTGGTTAAAGGCCACCAGACCCTTAAGATGGAAGAATGCTGCTTTTAATGGTACTTCGTATGGTTGTTGTCTTTCATAAAAAGCATAGAGCATATCATCTTTGGCATTGGCGATACCGTATTCAATATTAGTGGCTGCTCCGGCAATATCACCTGTCTGAATTTTAAGATCGGCCATTTCGTAGGCCACATAAGGAGACGGTTCTCTCTTATAAAGTTCTTCGAACTGTTCCAATGCCCTTTTGGGTTGGTTCAGGGCTTTTAAAGAAACGGCTTTGATCTGTACGGCCAAATCGGAATCGGTTGTGTTCGCCTCAATACCAATAGTGTTCAAGGCCTGCATGTGCTGTCCGTTGTTCATGTAAACAAAGGCCAAGGTGTCCTTTCTTTCCTTCGATGGGGAAAGTACATTCAAGTGGGTCAAGGCCCCAATGATACCATTCACATCGCCTTGCAAGCGCATTTCGTTGTAAAAAGCTTCATAATGCTTCAATAGTTCGCTCTTGGTTTGAGAAAATCCATTGATTCCCATGAATAACAACAGCACAAATACAATCTTTTTCATTGATCTTCAAATTAGTGCGCCAAAACTAAAAAAATTATTGCTACCCTCCTGTTAAGAATCCCATAAGTAAGGGTTATGCGCATCAAGAAAGGATCGAAGTGGTAAATTGATGCCCTTTTTGAAGGAATTTTTCACTTTTTACGCGTTTGCCTTCATCCTGAATCTGAAGATTTTGGTATTCAGGCGGAGGAACACCACGTTTTTTGGCCTCATTGGAATAATATTCTTTTTTACTGGGATGAAGTGGATACACCCCGTTGAAGATTTCACCCCAATACCCATCACTGATAATGATGTTGATCATGTGGATGCAATCTTCCAGTTGGATCAGGTTAACCGGATGATGCCCATTCTTCAAATCCTTTTTATCCGATAATTGTTTGATGGGATGCCGGTTTGGGCCAATCAATCCCCCGAACCTTAAAATAGTAGTCAATCGGTCGGAATCGTTGCTGAAAAGTTGCTCGCTGGCCAACAATTGCTTGCCCGACTGTGTAACGGGACTGGGAGGAGTGTCTTCGGTAACATCACCGTCTTTATCACCATACACGGCCGTACTGCTCACAAATAGGATTTTGGAAACGGAACTATTTTGAATCTTATAATGCAGTAGTTTCATTTTTTCAATAAAACTTTCGGCATTACCATGTCTTAGTTTGGGAGGCACGTTGAGGACCAAAATATCGACATGTGACAGAAAGCCTTCGATATCCCCATCGATTGCATTTTCGGACAGCGCAATCTGGTAAGGAACAATTCCCAATTTCTGAAGTTGCTGCACTTTCTCCATGGAAGTCGTGGTACCGTGGACCTCGAATCCACTTTCAACCAAGTGTTGTGCCAAGGGTAATCCCAGCCAACCACAACCTAAAACCCCAATGCTGTTACTCAAATTTTAAGGTTTTAATGGTCAATATGGCATCGTTCAGCACAAACGGCATGGGAATGCTGGTTTCGGGTCTTTGGGGAACACTGAACTCCTTGTTGGTGAGCAGGTCGTTGGATGCTTCATAAAAGCTAAGCTCCAAAACGGAATCTTTAGGAAAACTCAGTTCCAGTTCCGTGAAATCATTATTGGTGATGTAGTGGGTGATCAATCTGCTGTTCCGGTTTTGTAAAAAATAGGGCGACAGGGGAATACGGTTCACCGTGGCAGCATTTACTGGGGTGGCGTTCGTGTACACATCCAAGCGGTTTACATTTCGTTTTGGGGTAACACAAAGTTCAATAATGCGTTCTTCACCAATTACGGTGTCTTTTACCATATCGATTCGTGGAAGGGCAATATCCTTTTTAGGGGCATCCGAAATATAGTTCAATTTGGTCCTGTACTTGCTAAAAAGGGTCTCTGCTTCCGGTTTTCTTTTATCATTTCCCAAAAATTGGGCGTTCCAACCGATCAATTGTTGGTCATACGTGCCCCAAACCGAAGTATCGTTATCGGCATTGTAAATGTAGACCAAGCTACTGGGTTTTGGTCGTTTTTTGTTGAATTCGGATTGTAAATGACTCATGATGCCAAAAACAAAGAAGAGGAACAGAAATAGATAGGACAACCGCCCTTTACTTTTCAATTGACCGAAAAAAGGGAGCACCAAAAGAAACAGTAATGTAGTGAATATAGTAGCGGCCACCATCATTTTAAGTCCGAGCCCCACAGGAAACATTTTGATGAAGGGCGAATAGATCAACACCGCTGGTAATGCCAAAAACACCAAAAGGTACGGACTTGGTTCTTCTTGGTTGATGGTCACCATAAAAGCCGCCAACAAGCCGAATAACGGGATAATGAAAAAGCTGGCTCCTTTTAGATAGGCGGCCACCAATCCACAAATGATCAGCCAAATAACAATAGGGGCCACCAATATATTGGGAGTGCTTATTTTTTTGAACTTGTGATAGGTATAAAAACAAACGAACAAGGCAAAGGTCACATAAACAGCGATGTAGGTATACCCATTATAAGTGAAGCCATGGAGCATATCCTTAAAACCGGGATACCACCAGGTGATAATGGTCCAACAGAAATAACCCACCACACCATTGACCACTACGGTGATCAACAGGGGCAAAAAACTTTTCAGGATTTCCTTGGCGTTCAGACGTTCTTTCTTAAAACCGAGTACGAGCAATGCCAAAAATGCCAAAGCTGCCAAGCCAAACATGGGCCAGATCCATTCGAAAGGGTAGGAGACCAACCTAAAAAAGGGAAGGTTGAAATAAATGTAATCATCCAGACTTTTTAGATCGTTTAAATCGGCATTGCTGAAATATTGGAGCAAGGGCATCAGGTAGCTACCCTGATGGGCCAGCGTCTTCTTGTCCAACCGATCATAGGTGTCCAAAGCCGTGTGGTAGTCAAAATGGTCATCGATGAAGGCAAAATTAAAACCATCAATATCACCATCTTCCCTAAACACGGTAAGGTCGGTATCGTTGGGGAGCATCTTGTAAATGCTATAGGCCAGCGAATTGGCTACGGGGTATTTGGGGTTTGCCTTGGTGAATTCCTTGATCAAGGTGCCATTGCCCCGGTTGGTTTCAATGAGCATGTAACTCGGTCCCCCGCTGCCCCGTGCCTCAAAATTGAGCACAAGTCCCACATCTTTGGCCCAGGGATGGTTGTTCACAAAAAGGTCGGCCCCATTGAGGCCCAGCTCCTCCGCATCCGAAATAAGGATGATGATATCATTCTTTGGGGTTTCGTTACTGGCCAAAAGGGCGCGTACTCCTTCCAAGATGGTGGCCACCCCGCTACCGGCATCGCTGGCACCGTAGGATGAATGGGGACCGCTATCGTAGTGCGATAGCAACAGAAGTGCTTTCCCATCCCCGGAGCCTTTTATTCTAGCCAAAATATTGGTGGCCCGGCTCAGGTTGGCCCAATCCCCAGCGGTATAACCTTCTTGGGTGGTGGTCTCCAAGCCCATTTTTTTCAATTCAGCGATGATATAGCTTTTGACCCGGTCATGTCCGGGAAAACCCACTGCGTGGGGTTCCATGGATATGTTTTTCACATGCACCAATGCCCGATCTGTGGAAAATGATTCCTTGGAAATAGTGGAATCGGGGTGGTAAGTAGGCATCAAAGATGTAAAGCTCCAATATACGGCAATACAGAGGAGCAAAAGGGCAAGCGTTCGGGAGAATTTCATGGTTTGGTCATGTTGGAAGATAAATGTATGAATTTATGAAAGGTTCTCATATTTTAAGGTAAAAAATTAGGTTATTCGTTAAAAAAGGGTATATTTAATGTTCAACTTTAAATTCTAACCATATGGCAATCAAAAGTTTTCAAGGCGTACGATCCAAGGAGGAGAACAAGAAGAAATATAATGCCCCTATTTTGGTAGAAGATTATATGACCAAAAAATTGATCACTTTTTCCCCTGATCAATCCATTTTGGAAGTTATGGAGACTTTTGCAAAACACCATATTTCTGGAGGACCAGTTATTGACAATAATGGTTTTTTGGTGGGAATCGTTTCCGAAGCGGACTGTATGAAGCAAATTTCAGAGAGCAGATACTTCAACCAACCCATATTGGATAAGAGCGTGGAACGTTTTATGACCAAAAACGTGGAAACCATTCCCCACGATATGTCCATTTTTGATGCGGCAGGTGTTTTTGCCCGTCATAACAGGCGTAGGCTGCCCGTCATGAAAAACGACATTCTGGTGGGGCAGATCAGCCGAAAGGACATCGTGGTGGCGGCCCTTAAACTGACGGCCCATAGTTGGAAATAGACTACTCCCTTTTCACGATCATATAAAAATCATTGTCAAGCGGCAGATAGCCCAGATCATACACAAAATAATAGGTGCTCCCTTTTTTTGTGGTGTACAGGTTGGTGATGTATTCAAAATCAAAACCCTTATCGAGCAAGCGCATTTTGGTGGTCTTGGTCTTTCCTTCCTTTAAGGGAAAGCTATTGAGGATGCGGTAATTTTTCCTGAGTTTGTTGTTGATGTTACGAACCAAGTTCTTGCTATCGCGGTTCAGTTTGTTGTTGTAGGAGTTTCGGCAGTGGTCCGAGCAGAATTTTTGGTCTATCCGCCCCACCAATTTTGCACCGCACTCCAAGCATTTTCTTTCAGACATGGCATAAGATTAGGTGACCACCATCTCATACTTTTTCAACAAACCGATCAATCCCTCTTTACTGAACTTGCTTTTTTTCAAATGGTTGACAGTCGGATCAATCGAAAAATTAAAGGCCGAGGTAAAATCCACTTGTTCCAATTGGGTGTTGTCGAAAATGGCATTTTCGAGGTCCGAATCAGGGAATTGCGACATTTTGAGATTGGCCTCGGAAAAATCCACTTGGTGCAGTTTGCAGTTGGAAAAAGTGGTTTTGGGTATTTCCATGCCATAAAAAGAAGCTACCGAAAGGTTACATCCTTTAAATGTGAAAGCAAGCAAGAGTGGGTTACAGGTCTCGAACTGGACCCCGACCATTTTGCAGTCCACAAAGGTTGCCCCATTAAAAATGGTATGGGTAATATTCGTATTGGTGAAGTCGCAACCCTCAAAGGTACATTCCACAAAATTTTGGTTGTCCAAAAGCCCCTTGGAGAACAGGCAGTCCACAAAACGGCAATTCTCATAATCGCCCTTGGGCAATTTGTTTTGCGAATAATCCTGCTTTGTGAACTCCTGATCGAACCAAAAGGGTTGTGCCATTATTCTTCAGATAATATGATGGCCGGAATTTCCAGAGATTTGAACATGTCGTTGTACGCTTTCATGCCATCGTTTACAATGGCATTTTTTTCATCCTCGTAGGTTTTCCATTGGGCCAAAAGATCTCTTAGGCGTTCCTTGGCACCGTTGGTAACCTTGGGCTCGGCCACATCCACAAAATCTTTTAGGTTCATGAACTCGGCATTCAACTGGTTACGGAAGTTGATCACATCCTGAAAAGTCTTCTGATTGGGCTGAATCAATTTTTCTTCCCAAACGGTGATGCGCTCCAAAAGTTTGTCCCCATTTTCTATCAAGCCTTTGGCTTTCTCATTGTCCTTCAATAAGTCTTTGTAGGTTTTAAGCTGATTTTTGGCCTTTCTGATCTGGTTGACCCCCTTGTGCATATTGTTGATGCTCTCATCAATTTTAACAAGGACGGACTGTTGTTCCGCGTAATCTGCGGGCGTTCCTTCCACATTGGGATCGGCCAAAACTACCGCGTTGGTCTCTACGGATGCATCACCCAAAGAAAGGCGTAACGTGTAGGTGCCGGGTGCCACACGGGCCCCTCGATACCCGCCATAGGCGAAAACCTGATCCACGGGAATCACAGACTCCCGGCTAAAATCCCAGGTAAATCGGTTATATCCTTTTATGGAAGGCAAAACCGCTGGTTTGGAAGGTCCACCAGGCCAACTTTTGAAATCTTTTGGTGCTTGATTGGTGATGGTTCGGATGACTTTTCCTCCGGAAAGCACTTCCAGTTTTAGCTCTGTGGAGTCCAATTTGATGGGCAGGTAATAATCAAAAGTTACCCCCGATTTTGGATTTTGCCCCAACCCTTGAACGGGTTTATCGGTACTGCCATTAAAAATTCGATAGGAAGGTTTTGGGGTCACAATACTCAACTTTGTGGCTGGGTTCAAACTGGTTTGAATGGCCCCAAGGTCGTCCAAGATCCAAAAGGAACGTCCTGCCGTGGCAGCGATCAAATCGTTGTCATGGATGGCCAAATCGTTGATGGGAACAATCGGTAAATTGAGTTGTAGGGGTTGCCAGTGTTGTCCGTCATCCAAAGAGACAAACAACCCTGTTTCGGTACCCGCATACAGGAGCCCTTTTTGTTTTGGATCTTCCCTTACCACACGTGCAAAGGTGTGTTCGCCATCAATGCCTTGGGTGATTTTGGTCCAAGTTTGGCCATAATCGGAGGTCTTGAAGATATAGGTGTCCAAATCCATGAACTTGTATCGCATGGCCACCATATAGGCCGTTGCAGGATCATGGGGAGATACCTCAATGCTGTTGATGATACTTTCCTTTAAATTGGGAGGGGTAATGTTTTCCCAGCTTTGGCCACCGTTTTTGGTGATGTGCACCAAACCATCATCCGATCCGGCATAAAGCACCCCTTTTTCATGTGGGGATTCCACTAAGTACATCAGGGTGTTGTAGTTTTCGCCTCCGGCTGCTTCGTTGGTGTACGGACCACCTCCTGGGCCTTGTTGTTTCGGGTCGTTGCGGGTAAGATCAGGACTCACTACTTCCCAGGTGTTGCCACCATCCTGTGTTTTGAAGACCACATTCCCGGCATGGTAAATGATGTTCGGGTCGTGTGGCGAACTGATAATGGGTGCATTCCAATTGTACCGGAACTTAAAATCTTTCGGCACTTTACTGAGTCCCAACTCAGGATATTCCTGGATGGGTTTAGCTTCTCGGGAAGCACGCACCCATTTCTCGATGATCCCTTGGTAACAGCCCCCATAAATAAACTCGGGATTGTTGGGATCAAAGGCCAAATAGGCACTTTCACAACCCGAAACGGCATACCAATCCTTCCAATCGATGCCATCGTCATGGGTCCTGCTGGCAATGGCTACCGAAGTATTGTCCTGCTGGCCACCATACACATGGTAAGGCACCAAATTGTCCGTGATCACCCGATAGAATTGGGAAGTGGCCTGGTTCTCCTGTGAACTCCAGCTTTTACCGCCATTATTGCTGATGTTGGCACCTCCGTCGTTGGAGTTGATCATGATGTTGTTGTCGTGTGGATGGATCCAAAGATCATGGTTGTCGCCATGCGGGGTGGATAAAGGCGCGAAGGTCTTTCCACCGTCAATGGATTTGGTCACGGGGGCGTTCAACACGTACACTACGTTTTCATCTTGGGTATCGGCAAAAATTTCCATGTAGTACCAGGAACGGGCAATGTTGATGCGGTCCTTGCTGGTCTGTTGCCAGGTCTTTCCGGCATCCACGCTTTTGTACACCCCGCCTTTTTCCCCTTCGGCCTCCAAAACGGCATAAACAATATCGGAATTGGCCCTGGAAACCGAGATACCCGATTTGCCAAATTCCTTTGGAAGTCCCTTGTCCATTTTGGTCCAAGTGGTACCCCCATCGGTGGATTTGTACAGTCCGGACGAAGCTCCGCCAGATTCCATGGTCCAAGGATACCTACGGTGTTGCCACATGGCGGCATACAGGATCAAGGGGTTGTTCATATCCATGGAAAGGGAGGAAGCCCCTGTGTTTTCATCCACATAAAGGACTTTTTCCCAAGTTTCGCCCCCATTCAGGGAGCGATACACGCCCCGGTCTTCGGATGGGCCATATTGTGCACCTTGGGCGGCCACAAAAAGGATATCGGGATTGGTTGGGTCGATGATCACATCACCAATATGTCGGGTGTTGTCCAACCCGATATGTTTCCAGGTTTTGCCCGCATCGGTGGATTTATACACCCCATCTCCCATGGAAGTCATCACCCCACGGGCAGGATGTTCTCCCATACCCACCACAACTAGGTTAGGATTGGTTTCGGAAACGGCAATGTCGCCCACGGTGCCAGTCTTCAAGAAACCATCGGAAATGTTCTCCCACGTAATGCCATCATCCGTGGTTTTGTAGATGCCACCACCGGTAGAACCCATGTAATAGGTGTGTGGTTGACCCACTACCCCGGTAGAGGTAACACTTCGACCTCCACGGTACGGCCCAATGTTACGCCATTTCAGTCCCGGGAAAAGGGAATCGTTGACGACAACTGCGGGAGTGTCGGATTTTTTGTTTCGTTTTTGGGCATGCGAAGGGTAAATGGCCAGCAACAGGGCACATAGGAATAGTAGTCTTGGTTTCACGAGTGTTGGAATTAGTTATCCTGTTAAAGATACTAATTCAAAGCCATTAGTGGCACAACAAGCATCGTAAAACTAGCGGTAAAACAGCAGCAAAAAAAGGTCAGGGCTTTCTTGTATAGGCAAAAAGGATTTCCTCGGCTTCGCCATTTTCCTCGATGAGCACGTAGACGTTCATGTGGTTTTTATCCACTAACTCCATGGTAAGCCCTTCAAAGTACACCTTGTTCTTTTCCAGTTTCACCAATTTGAAGTCGACGGTCTCGATTTTGTCCTCCCAGCCCTTCAAATTGCCATCAAAATGTTTTAGCTGGAGAATGAGGGAATTCTCCAGCTGTTGAATGTGTCCCACTTCATAAAAGGAGACCTTATTGTCGTTCACCAAACGGAACACGAACATCATGGAGTCGCCCAAAGGCGCGCTCCAAATCTCTTCCGCGGTGCCGCCAAAGGCTTCTCCTCCCCAATGCCCCTCTATCCATGCAACATCGTTCAAGGAAGCTCTGGGCGATTCCTGTCCTTCGGACAGTTGCATGGTTTTTTGGGCGGAAACGATTCCGGTGCCCATCAATAAAAGGAACAATAAGCGTCTCATGTGTGGTGGTTTTTGTGGTTTAGTTGGAAAGGGCAAACTTGACGTTCACCAAGGATTCCACTTTTATTTTTTCAAAATCGATATCCAAGGGTTGATTCATGCTTGCATCTGCGGCCATTTCCATTTTGACCATCATAGCAGGCTGATTGTATCTGGGGTAATACGGCTGTGAATTGTCCACAATATGGATGGCCATGCCCACTTTTCGGCCCAATGGCTTGGTCAGGGCAACCGCTTTCTGCTGGGCTTTTTTCACGGCCCTGGATTTCAGTTCCAGTTCCAGTTCATCCATTTTGGAATATTCCGTCTTTTCCACAAAGGCGTTGGCAATGTCGAGTTGTTCCAAGGCCACCATGACCTCCCCGACCTGCTTTCCGGAATGGACTTCCAACGAGTATTGTTTGCTTTTCAGCACTTCCTTGTCCCGCAGGAAGTATTTTTTAAAATCGCTGCTAAAATCCTTGACCACCAACTGTTTGTCTATATCAATGCCCATGGCCTTGAAACGCTGCGCCATTTTGTTCTCCTGCTCCTCCACGGACACACGGCCTTTGGTGTCCTTTTCTTGAATGGTAATGCTGAGGTAGATTTTGTCCGGTGTCACCAAGGTGTCCACTTGGGCGGACGTTTCCAGATAGGGCACATCTAAAAAGCTTTTGGTCTGGGCAAAAAAGGCGGTGGTGCATAGCAATGCGGCAATCGATAGGATACATTTTTTCATAGTTTCATTTTTGTTTAAAGGTAAATACTTCCCTGTGAGATACAAAACCTATACCACTTTACACATGCGAATACGCTATTCCGTAAAAGGGTTGGAATTGTTTGATTATCTTGAGTACAGAATAGGGGATGCGGAAGGGGGTGATTGGATGCGTCGATAGTACTCCAGATTTGGGGTACGGGGATGTGTTTTATATTTATATAAACAAGTTGAGTGTAATTTGAATATGAGTAAAAAATCAGAAATAGTAAAGGAAATAAAAAACTTGATTGATGAGGCTAACCCAATTATTGAATTTCTTCAAGGAAAGAGCGATGATGGAAAATACTCTTTCCATATGAATTATCAACCGTGGTATACTAAAGCTATTAAAGTAGTAGAAGTTTTGGCACCTGATAGATATTTGGAATTTAAAAGCTTTTATGAAATTGATCCTAAAAGGAAATCATTGGGCTATGGAACTTACGTAATTCAAGATTATATTAAAGGAATTGCTCCTTCATATTACAGACATCCAGATTTTGACACTAAAAACGAAGCTTTGACTTGTATGTATAATCAATATACAATTCTAGTATCGTTGATTTCTCGAATTGACAGTATTTTGACGGATATAGAAACAACACTCTTATCTGAATTACAAGAAGATGAACTTTCATCAGCAAGACAAGTAATGAAAGTAAGTTTAAGAGCCTCTGGAGCAATATGCGGAGTAATAATCGAAGGGCATCTTCAAAAGATAGCCAAAAATCATAAGTTGACCTTACGAAAAAAGAACCCTACTATATCTGACTTAAACGAGTTACTTAAGAGTAATGGAATTTACGACATTATTGAATGGAGAAAAATAGGCTACTTAGGTGATATCCGAAACATCTGTTCACATAAAAAGGATGTAGACCCTACCAAAGACCAAATTATTGAATTAATTGATGGAACTAATTGGGTGATGAAAACAATAAATTAAAAACTAGGCCTCAAAAGGCGATTATTTATTGTGGTCTTATGCCACGCTAAGATAAAAGTATAAATCAAACGGCAGGATTTCGGTGTAATAATCCTGTGGATGATTCCATAAATAAAATCATAGCTGAGACCATTAGCAGTTATCTAAAAACCAATCTATAATAGAATGAAATATAGTGTTTCAATAACCTACAAAGATTTATTTGAAGATTACTCAACCGTCAATGTGAAAAAACTTTTGGCAGATATTCCAACGGAAAATGCTATACCACTAATTACATATTTTTTAGCGCAAATTCATATTGAGAAATTAGACGAAAGCTTACAAGTTGAATTAATTGAATTTTGGTCACAAAGACTGCCGGCAGATTTAAAAAGTAAAATTCAAAAATTCACAACCCAAATAGTAGCAGACAAAAAAACAGAGTTCACGTTCATAAGTAATTTGTCTGGATTAATGTTCATCGAAACAATTTTAGAAAATCATAACGACTTAAAGAAATTAGACGATTTAACACCAGAACAGGAGCTAAATTTTTTTAAAGCATATTTGATTTCAACTCAGACTTGGATAGATAAGCAAGGAGAAGTTCTTTTTGATATTAAACCATTCGAAACTGATATGGACTTCGTCAAAACGTACCTGCCTTCTCATATTGCAATTGACGAATTTCATACAGTCAAAGACTTTAGAACACAATTTATAAAGGCAAAATACTTTTTCCAATTTTGTGAACAAGATGAAGAGTTTCAAGTTTATTTGGAAATTTTCCTCAAAGAATATGGATTAGATTCTTGGGCTACTTATTTGAAAAACATACTATCTCTTTATGTAAGAAAATTTGCTCGATTGAAGACGCCTTCGGTAATAAATATTGATACTAAACATAAGGAACAAATAAATTTTTTGGAGCAATTAAGTATCGAAATAGAAGGTTTTTCCAAATCGGAAGATTTTCTTCAACTTAGAGAAAAGCCAATTTACAGATTAAGTGAAACTAATTTTGCCTTTTTAAATCTTAATTTTTTTGTAGATAAAATTTATCAAGGAATTCAGTTTGATTTTGCAAACGTTTTAGTTAAAAATTCTGCAACATTTAAGGGAAAAAAAATAATTTCAAGAGTTCAATTTTTGAGCATTTTTGGGGATGAATTTTCAGAAACTGGTTTATTCTATAAGATAATGGAATATTGTTTTGAAAAGTCAAAGTACAACATTCATACTGGACTTGATGTTAAGGAAATAATTATAGATGGAGAACCAGATTATTACATTAGAGATAAAGCAAAAGTTTATCTTTTCGAATTTAAAAATGTTTTTCTAAGTGGTAAAATCAAGCATACTTTTGACTACGAAACTATTAAGGCAGGAATTTATGAGAAGTTAGTTGAAAATTCAAAAGGTCATGCAAAAGGCATAAAACAACTAACTTCGGTTATTCAAAAAATCAGGGAAAAAGAATTCAATAAATTTGATGATTACAATTTCGACGACACCATAATCTATCCAATTATAGTATTTACAGATTTTGCATTTAATACAGCTGGTGTTAATTATATGCTCAACAAAGAATTTCGCGAAGTCTTGCTAAATGAAAAAATCAAATTGGGGTCTAAAATCAAAAATTTAATATTAGTAGATTTAGATGATTTCATTAAATATCAAGATTTATTCAGAAACAAAAAAATAAAGCTAAATAATTTATTTAACGGTTATCTTGATGATGTTAAAGGCTACAAGGATTTTACAAAAAAATTCACGCCGTTTGAAATATATATTGAGAATCGCACTAATAAAATAAAGTCTGATTTATCTAAAAATACTATTGAAGAAATAGCAATTTTATTAGGAATACCAGAATAAAGACTACTGCTAACAATGTTTATAAGTAATTGCTTTTTTTCGGCCAACTCCCAAAACCCATGAAATTCCTCCTCGCTCCCGATAAATACAAAGGCTCCCTAACCGGGCAGGAATTCTGCGAAGCAGTGGCCAGTGGTATCCAAAAGGTCTCTCAAGTCCTCTTAGCTTAGGTGTTGTACCGCATTTTGAAAACACAGACAACCCTTTGCATATTATGAACGTCTATAATTGTAGATGTACTTTTTAATGAAAAAAAACCAACTGATCATCCTTGTAGCCCTACTGACTTTTGGGGCCAACCTTGCCCAAACCTATAACGCTGGCTATAGATCTTTCCAACTAAAAGACAGTACAAGAACCTATAAACCAAACACGGTACAGACGGACAAACTCCATTATAGACCAGTGGATTTGGACATTTGGTATCCATCAAATGACAAAAAGGCAAGCACCTTAAAATTCGGGAACCTGTTCAACCTTTTTGAACAGCGAGCGGTCAACTATCAAGATACCGAAGATTATTCTGGAAT
>JASBTS010000230.1 GCA_030148305.1 Allomuricauda sp.
TTTCCAATCCTATAGGATTGGCCATGAAAAATTCATTCAAAGAGGGTATTCGGGGGGCAAGCCTGCAAAATTAAAGGTTGAACCAAAATGCCAATTTGTTAACCGACCTTAAAGGAAATTTCAACGCTAACATTTTCAGCCTCACCTACTTTGCTCCCACGCAGCTTTATATTTCGAACCAACTTAGCCCTAAAAAGAAATCATGGACAACAATTTTCGTGCTGGATTTGGGGGTATTGTATTCTTGTTCTTATTGGCTTTGGTGGTAGTGGAGATCATTTGGAGTTGGCGCAAGGACAAAAAGGCGTACAATACCAAGGACACGTTGGCCAATTTGGCCATTTTTATCGGGTTTCAATTATCGAAGGTCCTTTTTTTTGGATTTCAGTATTCGACCATGGGCTACCTATCCCAGTTTTCATTGTTCCATTTGAAGAGTACCCCATTGGTGTTCCTGATCAGTTTTGTGGCCGTGGACTTTGTATACTACTGGTACCACAGGCTATCGCACAAAATAAAATTGTTGTGGGCGTTCCATTTGGTGCATCATTCCAGTCTGTTCATGAACCTAACGGTATCCTATAGATTGAATTGGCTCAGTGCTCTGCTCACCCCTTTTGTGGTAGCCCCCCTCATACTAATTGGCTTGCCGTTTGAGTTTATTGCAGCTTCTTTTGGGCTAAATCTACTCTATCAGTTCTTTCTCCATACCGAAGCCGTGGGCAAGTTGGGTTTTATTGAAGGTATACTGGCCACTCCGTCGGCACATCGGGTACACCATGGATCCAATGAGCAATATATCGACAAAAACTTCGGGGGCGTGTTTATGATATGGGACCGATGGTTCGGCACCTATCAACCTGAAACCATTAAAGCCACTTATGGTGTAACCACAGGCTTTATCAGCAACAATCCGTTTGTGCTGGTCTTCAAGGGGTTTGTGGATTACTTCAAAGGAAAAATGGACTACAAGGGATAACAACAGGCTCACCCCCAGAATTGGCAGGTTCGCCTTTTTTCTGTCTCCCTGACCCTAAGGACATAAGTAGTTTAGCCAAAAAATAACAACAAAAAGAAAATTAATCTTAAACCTTTAAAAATCATGAAACATCTAATCTTACCCAAAACAACAATGAAAAGAAACAATCCCATTATGCTTGGATTGGCCGTATTGACCCTGACCTTTGCATCGTGTAGCGATGATGATGACTCCAATGATGGCACCGAAACTTCCATTACAGAGGAAGAAGCTGCCGAAGCCATCGCCATGGCCGTATCCCCAGAATCCGGAGGAATGGTGGAGCAGACCAATCAGGCCATTTACACAATGGAGGAAGACAACTCTGCTTCTAACAAAGCAGAGGATTACGAATGTGGTGTGGAATATGGTTCTTCTTACAACATTTCCGGTCAGTCGGCAAATGTCACCTATAGCGCCAACTTAACTTGGAGCTGGATCATTGACTGTGGAACGGGGATCATCCCTTCTGCAGCCGATTTTGACCTTACTGGAACCTCAAGCTACGATGGTCCAAGGATCTCTTCGGAAGCCAGTACCAGTGCGAGCATCAATATCCAAAACTTGGATGATGCCGAATCCAGCTATGTAGTGAATGAAACATTCACCATGGCAGGTTCACAAGAATCCTTTGTACGCAACGAAAATGCTTTTACCAGTACCATTGAGTTTACCACCACAAACCTTACCATCTTGAAGGCCAACTATAATGTGACCTCGGGAACCATTTACGCCAGCTTTGTGGGCAAGGCTTCCAATGGAAATACATACGATTATTCCGGTACCTTGGTATTCACCGGAAACCAGACTGCTACGTTGACCATGGGCAGTGGGAACACTTACGAGTTGGCTTGGTAGTACCACACTACCCCTCTTCTCGATTTGTTTGGTTGGCCCCCTTAAAAAGGGGCTTTTTTGTTTGTAGTAACAAACCGCTCTTAATAAAACACAGATGTTTTCAATTTTTTCGTTGAAATTATTATACTCCAATCTGAAGATTGTACTTTTTCAATGAGCTGCCCTAAAAAGAAAAAGGGGAAATAAACCTTATAATACTTGATACAAAAGACTGCGTGTCCATTTAAAATATTCTCATAAATCAGTGGCTTTGCAAGACACAATTTAAAATTTAACACACAAATGTCACGAATTGGATATGGTCTTGGAAAACCATCATCTCCATTTTATTCTCTCAAAAACAAAAAAACACACTTGAATCAAAAGCTAAGATACCTTCAATCCCTTTCCAATTACTTAAATTAATACCGTTTGATCTCCTCACAGAACCCCATATTCTGCGGAACTATACCAAGAATCACATCCGAAAGTGACATTCCATGTAAGCAAGTGGATCTATTTAAAATTTCAAGAAAGTCGCTCAAGAATAAATAGTCTCTGCCCACTTTGATAGAACTCTGGTAATACATTAATATGTTGGTGCAGAACTGGCTTTTGTCCAATCCCTTCCTATATAGCCAAGATATAACTCTTTTACTTATTTTCCTATTCCAATAATGAACCTATTAATCTTTGTTATCCTTCGAATGTTCATAAAATCCTTCTTCCAAGCCCTCTGTTTTTTCTTTAAGGTCTTTGCTGAACATTGATGGAAAATTCTTTGGTTCTTTCGGTTGAACAGAAAGAAGAATTCCTCCAATTCCCAAAAAGATAAAAGCCAAAGTAGTAAGTACCATCTATGAAATCCCTATAAGAAAAGGATTGGACAAAAACCGTATGGAGAATACAATTCCCAAAACACTAACAATCGGCAAATTGCCACAAATTATCGCACCGTGATTTATAATCTCAAATGCAAATCCAAGTCCTTGAACAGAACTAAAAAGCAGAGTGATTCCCACAAAAAAGGGTAGAGCTTCATGGCCAAGATCTTAAGTCTTGTCAGCAAAACAATGCCAATAAGAGTTTAGAAAACATAGCCAAATACTAGCTCCAACCATCTAATTCGCCTTTGTTTTGAATGGAAAATGAATTCCCTAAACCAAAAAAAGATAAACTGAATAAAATAATCAAAGCCCCATATGTTTCCAACGGAACGTTGAAAATGTAAATTCCCAGTATTATCAGTAAAATTCCTATAATGGTTGAAACATACCAATATTAAAGCGTGTTATTGACCATCTCAATAAATGTTGGGTACCACGATAATCATGTAAGTTGAAAATAGCAGTGGCTTAGCTTTTTTACAGCCTTACCTTCTTTCGTAGGTCTTAAGGAACTGGTTCAGGATGACGCCTCCGTTCTTGGGGGCACCGAACATCTTTTATGGTCTCTGTATCGTAAAATATATGGAATCCACTGCATCTTGGGTCGGGAAGCAAAGCTTCTTATCCCTGTATTTCTCATCTTCCCGTTCACGTTATCGATAAGGTTGGTCATGTAGTGAATCTACATCTCCAAGGGGATATTTAGAGTACGGCCAGTTCGTGCCAGTTGTCCCTCCAGGGCAACCCTTACGGCCTCCTCCTTGGGAATGTAGTAGATGCCCATCATGCCGGAAATTCCATTTTGTCCTTCCATACCTTGTACCGGTAGGCATTGCGTATCTGGTGGACCATACATATTTGAATCCTGGACCCGGAAAACACATTCTTGATGGTATCGGTGAATCAGTTAAGGTAATCGATGTGGTGATCAGTATATAGTGGAAGTGGATACCTCAAAGCCATAGCCTTCATGTACCTACACCCCGATATCGCTTACCGATATGCCCTTGGCATAAAGGGATATAATAATGTTTTCCAGTCCGTTTATCATAATGCCCCGTTTGGGGACGAAGGACGTATCCCTGTCTCTTGGTGCAGCAATCATGGACGGACTCTCCAAAAAAGGTTCCCATTCTCTTTTTTGAGCGGCCTTTTCGGGAATTAGCGCTGGAGGAGCACTCATGCTTTTCGTAATTCAAAGGCCGTCAAGTCTCTCTTCGAGAACCTTCTCGATACTTTATTTAGGGCTTCTTCAAAAAACGTTCAACTCGCCTCCGGTCTTGAACTGCTTTAAGAAATCGTCGTTGAACAATTCTTCTTTCTTCATAATTCGAAAATATTTAAAATTGGACAAAAAAATAGCGGGGGTATACCCCCGCTATTTTACTATTTGCACACTTTGTGAGATAGTCATAAATGTTGCCATAATTTGTTTTACTTTGAATATTTAAGTAATTCAATATGGTACATTTTTTATTGTATACTCATCCCTCCATCAATAATTTGCTCTGTGCCAGTCAAATAGGATGATTCGTCAGATGCAAGAAAAACAACCAAATTGCTCACTTCTGATGTTTCAGCAAGTCTACCCAATGGAATAAACTGAGTCGCACTGCCTCCTTCTTCATCTGTGGCTTGTGCCATCATCGGTGTTTTGATGAATCCTGGATGCACGGAATTTGCCCGGATATTATTCTTGGCGAACTCCACGGCAACCGCTTTGGTCATTCCTCTTATAGCAAATTTACTTCCCATATAGGCCAAGTTTGGATACCCATAAATAGCAACAATTCCAGCAATGGATGAAATATTGACAATGGAACCAATCCCTGCCTTGAGCATAGAGGGCAAAGTGTATTTCATTCCATAAAAAATACCATTTTGATTGATATCAATTACCTTATGATACGCCTCATCCTCTAACTCCAGTGCGTTGGCAACTGGACCTAGGATCCCTGCATTGTTCACCAGAACATTAACCGGACCAAATACTGTCTCTGTTTGTAAAACGACATTTTTCCAATCTTCGACCTTGGCCACATCCTGTTTTACGAACAACGCATTCTCTGTGCCCAATTCATCCGCTATCATCCTTCCTCGTGCCTCGTTAAGGTCCGTTAATACCACCTTGGCTCCTTCTGCGACAAATTTCCTGGCATGTGATTCTCCCATTCCTTGGGAAGCTCCCGTAATAATTGCAATTTTTCCTTTTAAACGCTCCATAGTTTATTGTTTAATTAATTTTTATTAGTGAAAATTCTTACTTCAAGGTTTTTATATATTGTTAGACCTATTCATTTTTTAATCAACCTTTTAATCCTATTATTCATCATTCCAAACAAGGGAAATGAATTGTTTTTGTAGTTATTTTTAATTGTTTTACATTATAAATTACATTTCTCTTTCCTGTTTTAGGGTATTTTCAATGAAACACTCCTTTTTACTTCATTTGGATATGTCGTGCATCTGCTTGAAAATGCATATACCTACATTTAAATTTTGCTACCATATCATTAAAAGTTTACTTATATACCTAGTGATCGGTAACTTCAAAATCCATACGGGGCCTCGCATTGTTGTCACTATATGTAATTTTTCATTCCCTGACTACCCTGCCAACCTATCCAACCCCTTGGTAGTAACCAATCTATGTATAAACAAATTGTTCATAAATGACAAAGAATTCATATCCTCCTCCACCTGTAACATGTCCCCATCTTTCAATAGGGCATCCAATATTTTTAAATAGGTTTTGCTCATTTCCCCAACATTTAGACCAGACTTGTATAGGTCATCCTTTTTGCCTCTTTCAATATTCTTTTCCATAAAGGGTAGAATTGTGGATTTCTTGAATTTGGCCAGCTTGATGTATAGTTCAATATGAAATCTTTTAACATCTCTTAATACCGTTGGCGAAAGAGAAGAAAAAAATGTTTCTAAATAATTGAAAAAACACAACAATTCTGCTATAGCATTGGGAGATTCCTTTGTAATTCGCTCCAATCTTCTTTTGGAATTATCCATTTCAGCCTCCACAATTTGTCCGAGAAGGTCACTCTTGTTTTCAAAAAAATGGTATATCGTCCTTTTTGAAACACCACATTTTGTTGCGATATCATCCATCGAGACCGTATGGATACCATATTTTAAAAACATATTTTTCGATTCCCGTAAAATCAAATCCTTCTTGGTCATCTCTAAAGTCAATTATTTTTTTTTCGTATCATCGATATAACGATCCAGATTCCCAAAATAAAGGATATCAAGAATCCAAAAAATCCCAATAGTGGAACACCATATACTTTTGGGGGCATATCTGCCAAGACCAAAATGGAGGAACCGACCGACAAAGCAGAAATAATCATAGCCAACACAAGACGGTCCAATGTGGTCTTTATCCCTGAAAGACCGTCCAGTTGGTGGTTGATCTTCAAAGTATTTTTCTTTACTTTCTTGATTAAATCCAGAATTTCCCCAGGCATTTCCGTCCATGTTTCCGCAATGTCCTTAAAGCCCTCAATCCCTTTAAGAATACGGTACTTTGGGGAAATCCGTTTTTTTACAACCCGCATGGCGTAGGGGCGCATAAGTTCAAGAATGTTCAGGTCGGGATCCAATTTTCTACCGATTCCCTCTATCAGGACGATTCCCTTGATCAACAGATACACGTATTGTGGAAATTCCATTCTATTTTTCCGGAAAATCGATTTCAATTTTTTAGAAATCGATGCCACATCAAGGCTCTTCAAGGATGATTGGTCTATCATTGCGAACATTTCGTAAACATCACGTTCCAACTGGTCATCATCATCAATGGAATGTTCCAGTGACATTTTCTTGATCGTGGCTATTAAGGAGGATGCGTTCTTTTGGACAAGGAATTGAGTGAAATCTTCAACATGTTCCTTATCCGGAGGGGACATTGTCCCCATGATCCCAAAATCGATAAAGGCTATTTGGCCACTATAGGTTACCAGTATGTTGCCCGGATGCGGGTCGGCATGAAAATATCCATGCTCCAAGACCTGTTGCATATATAGGTCGTAGCCGACACGGGCGACCATTTTAGGATCAAACCCCCTTTGGAGCAATTGCCCAAAATCCGTAACCTTAATCCCCTCAATATATTCCAGACATAATATGTTGTTGTTCGACAACATTCTGAAGATTTTGTGCACATAGATTCCCTGATGTCCCCTAAAATTCCTTTCGAAGCGTTCAATGTTATCGATTTCCTGCAAAAATGAAAGTTCTTGATTAATGGACCTTTCAAATGTCTCGACGATTTTCAAAAGCCCAATTTTCCTTAACTCATCATTATGGTTTCCCAAAATACGGGCCAGATCCTTCATGATCAAAAGATCGGCCTCAATGATCTCTTCTATATCCGCTCTCTTTATTTTCAAGATTACCCATTCGCCATTCAGCAATTGTGCCTTGAACACTTGGGATATGGAGGCGGAGGCAAAAGGAACATCCTCAATCAGATGAAAATAATCGTTGGGGTCTATACCGAGCTCATTAGCAATCTTCTCTTTGACATCCAATGCTTCCTGTGCCACATCATTCTGAAGTTTTTTTAGTTCGGCCGTCATGGCAACAGGAAGAACATCGTCCCTATCACTGAAAAGCTGCCCCAACTTAACATAGGTGGGGCCCAGTTCCTCTATCGCCATTCGGATACGTTCATAAACAGAAAGGGAATGAATATTGCTCGCTCCCCCATTTTTATCATTTGATTTCAATGACACCCATTTTTCAATCTTGTACCGGGCCATAATATCATCAAACCCATACTTGGCCAAGACGGCTGCCATCTTCATGGTCCTTTTTAGTTTTCTGGAATTTTCTTTCATCTTTTCAGTTTATCAATTGAGCTTGAATACCTCCCTTCCATATTCAACAATATTTCTGAAGGCCAGAAACAACATTGCCACATTTGTTCAACTCATCTTTGTATAATTCCCAACGCCTGTAAGTATTCTGCCACCTTAATTTTATACTGGGCCCTGGCATCTGTCAACGAGTCCATGGCTTCTTGCGACATGGCCCTAGCCTCGAGAAAATCGGATAAAGTGGTCATCCCTGCATCATAATGGTCTTCCAATTCCTTTAAGTATTCTGTGGAATGGACAACCATGGTACGGGCAATATCTATCTGCTTGTAGGCTTCTTTTAGGTTGTAATAAGCTTGGGACATTTGCAATTGTAACAGTTCGGAATTTTCCTTTAAATTGTTTTCCGCAATCTTTATCTTAATATCTTTCTCTTGTTTTTTATAGGACTTCCCCCACCAATCGGAAATAGGAATGGACAATGATGCAAAAGCAATCCCGTAGGTATTATCTTGGTCAAGAATGTCCAAGTACATGCCGCCGATACCTACACCCAATTCTGGCAACATCTCCCCTACTATCATCTTCTTTTGAAATTTTTCAGCGGATACTGCCTTGTTGAGGATGTTGTACTCTTCCCTATTTGTCAACGCATAGTCTGTTTCCATGTAGTAAGTCTCGGGAGGGAGCAATTCTCCCCCGATGGAATCCTGAACATCAAATTCTTGCCCATAAGATATACCCAGATGTTGTTTGAAGGCCATTTTCAGAATCTCGGTACTGTTGGCAAGTTTAAGTTTATTGCCATTGACCTTAATAAGTTCAAGTTTAACTTGCAGCAAATCACTTTTTTTGATCAATCCCGCATCATAAAAATCCCCCACCTCTTTCTGCAAAGTCAATAATAGACGCTCATAGCCTTCCAAAGTGGTCTTTTTCTCCTTTAAGGCCACAAGGCTCCAATAGTGTTTTTCGGTAACGATCATTATTTCATCAGCTGTAAGATCATATTGGCTTTTTGTTATCTCTTGGTTCAGTTCAGCGAGCTTGTTCCCTGTTTGAATACGTCCACCCGCATATAATGGTTGAACGGCAGTTACAATACCAAAGTTGGCATAGTCCAAGGTCTCTATACTAAAAGAGGGTACATGGGCAAATTGTGTGGCATTTTCCAAATTGGCAAGGTTTCCATCATACACAGGTAGATCCATACCCGGTGTTTCTAACTGGATAAGCCCCTTTGAGGATCTAAACAAAGAACCCGAGGCACTTATATTTGGAAAGTACTCGGTAAAAGCACTTTTTTTGACCTTCTCAGCTGCTTGGATGCTCAACCTGGCCGTTTTTAACTTTTTGTTGTTTTTCAGTGCAAGCTCTTTACAAAATTCCAAGCTATAGTTCTGCGAAAAGGCTGACAGACCTAAAAATAGGGTGGCAATTGTTATGAAAATTTTTCCCATTTTGTTATATGTTCAAATAACCTGATACGGTTCTTCCTTTAGCTTCTGTTAATTTTTTCCTCGGTATTTCCAACTGATTTCCAGTATAGTACGGGCAACACCAACAAGGTGAGCACCATTCCAGTAAGCAGCCCGAAACAGATGACCGTTCCAAGTGGGCCCCATAAAGGTGAATTACTTATGATCATCGGTATTACGCCCACGGCTGCGGCCAGCGAGGTCAAAAATATGGGTCTCATCCTGCGTTTACCGGCCGCTAGGGCCGCATCCCTATAGGACATATTCTCAAGGTGTACCAATTGACTTGCATAATCAATCAAGATAATACCATTTCTTACCACGATTCCCATAAGTCCGATGACCCCAATAAATGAGGTGAAACCAAATGGATACCCCATAAGCATAAGTCCCAGACCGGCCCCGAAAATGCTCAAAAGCATAGTGGACATTATCAACAAAGATTTCCGGACCGTTTTGAACTGGAACATCAGAATAAAGAAAATAAGGATGATACTAACCCCTAAGGAAATAGACATGGGTACATAATTCTCTGTGTTGGCCTCATCCTCCCCTCCATATGTAATGGTCACTCCTTCCGGAAGCTCCAAAGAATCAATTACTGGCCGCACAGCCCTAAATGCTGCGGTCCCGACCGATCCCCTGGAAATATCAGCCTTTACGGTAAGCGTACGAACTCCGTTTCTCCGAGCCACGTTCCCTTCGGTCCATTCTGGTTCCAGATTCCCAATTGCCCTAAGTGGGAGCGATTCAAAAGTCAATGGAGAAGTCACATATACATTCTCAAGATCATCGATGCTGTTTTTCAAATAGTCTTCTTTTGACAACAATACGGTTATGGGGTAATCTTCTTCCCAAACGGTTGTTAAGGGAAGTCCATCCAGGGAAATAAGGAGGGAGGATGTAATCAAGGATTTGGCATAACCCAATTGATTGGCTTTGTTTTTCTCCAAACGTACCGAGATCCCCTGTCTTTTTTCATCCCAATCGTCCCGTATCCAAGTCAGGTCCCCATTTTCTTGAAGAATTTTTTTTACCTGTTCACCAACTTTTTTCATGTTTTCTATATTGTTGGAGGCAACCCTTACCTCGATTGGAGCGTTGAAGGACTCCATGGACAATTGTTTCCACCTAATGTGCGCTTTTGGAAATGCATCCTTATATTTAGCGGAGTACTCATCAATAATATCCACGGTTGCCTCATTGGATATGGTGTTCAATAAAAGCTGTCCATAATTTTCCGCTGGCAAATGCGGTGCGTACAATGCATTGAACCTTGGTGATCCATTTCCGACAAAACTGGCAATATTGGTGATGCGGTCGTCTGTGGTCAAAATGCTCTCCAGACTATCGACGACCTTTCCTGTCTTGGTTACCGATGCCCCTTCCGGTAGGTAAACCTCTATGGCAAACTGTTTCCTTTCCATATCAGGGAAAAGTTTTTGGTCCACATTCATGAAAAATAGTATTCCAAAAATCACGGATATCACCCCTAGGGCTATCGTCCAACCTGGTTTGGAGAAACAGAGGCCCAACACTTTGTCAAAAACATCCTGCACATGGTCCAGAGCATTCTTTTTATGTTCCTTCCCCTTTTTCCCATCGTGAAGGCCTTTTTTAATGAACATATAGCACATAAAGGGCACCAACAACACAGCGACCAACATAGAAATCAACAGTGCAATACCAATGGTTACCGGAAAACTTCCGACAAAGTCATTTGCCATGCCCGTAAGGAAGAACATCAGTGGAAAAAAAGAAGCGGAAATAGCCGCAGAGGCTGACAATACTGGAATGAACAGCTCCGTGGCAGCTTTCCAGGCCGCGTTCCAAGGTGTATCTCCTTGATCGATCTTTTCCACATGGCTGTCTATTACCACAATAGCGTTGTCAACCACCATTCCCAATACCACTATCAAGGCCGCCAATGATACAATATGAAGTTGTATGCCCATCATTTGCATAATTCCCAACGTAATCAATATGGATACCGGTATCGAGACTCCGGCTACGGCCGCTACCCTAAAGGGCAGTAGTATCATGGTCACAATGATCACTGCAACAATGGCAATGGCAAATTCTTTCAAAAAGTGTGAAATGGAATCATCGACGACCTCGGGCAGATTGGATATAGTCTCCAAATTGATATTTCCCCCGATTTTTTGGGAGAATGTATCAAGGATTTCCTGAATATCATTACCGAAATGGACGATGTTGTTACCTTTTTGCATCTCAAGTGAGAGCAATAGGGCGTTGTTTCCATTGTTTCTGATATAGTTTATAGGTTTTTCGTAACGCCTTTCAATATGGGCCACATCCTTGAGCCGTATGATATTCCCTTCTTGATCAGAAAAAACGATTTGCTCCTCCAGGTCTTTCTCCGATTCAAACCTTGGCGGTAGGTGCACTGGGAGTACTTGATCACCATTATCCAGTGTCCCGGAATAGTTAAGGGACTCCTGCAATTTGAAAGATGCCAATATATTGGAGGGCTTGAGGTTAAACTGTATCAGTTTTTCAGGCCTGATGTAAATATAGATCTCTTCCTTTTGGATCCCATACCTCTTGATCTTGGACACGGCGGGCACTTTCCGTATTTCCGCCTCCAAATCCTTCAGTATGTCCTCCAACTCCCTATACGTATGTTTTTCAGAAGATATTGTAATCAACAGGGCCGCTGTATCACCAAAATCGTTATTGCCTATCAAGGCCAAAACACCGGAGGGAAGCTGCATTTGCAACTCGGATAGACCGTGACGTAGTTTGGACCAAAATTTATCTGCATTTCTTACATTGTCATTAAGCTCGACATAGATGATCATTTGTCCTTCTTTCGAATGGGAATAGGTCTTGAGTTTATTCACCTCCTCGTAACCGAAAATATAGTTCTCAACAACCGTGGTCAATTGTTCTTCAACTTCCAAAGAAGTCGCCCCTGGAAACACTCCTACTATAACCCCTTGTCTAATAGTGAATTCAGGGAACTCCCTTCTAGGCATATTCTCCAATCCAATGATACCCAAAACCATCATTACCACTACAATGGACACCACGACTTGATAGTGCTTCATTGCAGCCTCTATAAGATTTATTTTCCTCATAATAAACTGTGCCTTCTTACATTTTTGATTGTGATGAACTGGAGACAACAGTACCTTCGGTAAGCTTGTGTTGCCCTTCGGTAACAATTACATCACCGCTTTCAAGACCTGAGAGAATTTCTACCTCATTGCCACTGAACCCCCCAAGCTCCACAAAAACTTTTACGGTCTTTTCCGTGTTCCCATCCACTTTAAAAACAAAGGCATTCCCTTTTTCATCCTTTAGGACAGATTTATAGGGAATGGTTAATTCTTGTTGTTCCGGTTTTGTTTTGATGGTCGCATCACAGGCCATACCTGATTTTATCAATAAATCAGGGTTCTTGACGATTACTTTTACCTCGTAGGTCTTGGTCAACATGTTGGCTATTACACCGATTTTTTCCACCTCTCCCATGAACACTTTACTGCCCAGAGCAGGAATGGTCACGGATACTTCCAATCCTTGTTGGATGTCATTTATCTCATTTTCAGGAACCGATATCCTGACATATACTTCGTTGAGTAAAACCAGGTTGAATACTGGAACTCCAGGAACGGAGGTAGCTCCTACCTCGATATTTCGGATTCCTATATATCCATCTTTTGGAGCCTTCAATGTGCAATTTTCCAAATTCCGAAGTGCAACCTGATTGGCCGATTTGGCCTGCTCAAGTTTCGAAATGGCATCCTGCATCTGAATTTCGGGAAGACTGCCCTTGTCATAAACTGATTTTAAACGGTCATAGGCATCCTTGGCCTGGTTAAGGGCCGCCAATGTTCCATTATAGGTATTGGTTTGTGAAACGGAGTTCAATGTGGCTAAGACCTGCCCCTTTTGTACATGATCGCCTTCTTCCGCATTGACGGAGACCACCGTTCCAGGCAAAAGGAAACTCAATGGTGTGGACACCTTGGGCACTATGGTACCGCTATAATTCAATTTATTGCCATAGGTGCCTGCATCAACTTGATACACTTCTACCATAAAGGTGTTTTTTGCACCATCCTTTTGGATTTCCGGCTTTCCCTTGTTGTTACCACATCCGAGCAATAGCATCGACAGACCAATCAATGGCAATTTCATACCACATATCATACCAAGTGTTTTTATTAAAATGAACTCTGCAATATTATCCTTTATCCCAATGGCAAAGAAGGGTCATAAAAGGGTAAAATTGGTCTAAATCTGTTATTTTGGAATGAAAGATTACATATGAAATTCAACAACACATCATAATGAGGTTCCTACAAAACCCAACATCCGACGGGCAAGGAGTTCTATGAAATACAATGGGAGGCCTCAGAAACCGGTTTTCCGATAAGAAGAAGGGGATATTCCTGATTTTTTTTTGAAAAATTTACCAAAACTGGACTGGTCACTGAATTCAAGTTCATGGGCGACCTGCCCTATGGTCAGGGAGAAATCTGCCAGGAGCAACCGCGCTTCCATCATTACGGCATCATCGATCAATTGACTAGCCGTTTTCCCCGACACTTCCTTTAACACCTTGGAAAGATGGTCAGGGGTTATAAAAAGAGTGTCGGCGTAAAACTTCAATCTACGTTCTTTCTTAAAATTCTCGTCCAAGATTCTCAAAAAACGATATGTCAATTCTTCCTGTCTTGAGATTTCCATTCTCATATCAGGGAAATTTTTCCTGAAAACAGACACATAATGGTACATTAACAATCCAAAACTATGGTGTATGATTTCTTTCCCGAACAATTCATTATCGGTCGTGTTCTTTTCTTCCAACACCTTGGAAAGGGTTTTAAAGAGCGACATTTCCTTTTTGGTAAAGTGAAGTTTTGGCGGATTTTCCGAAACAAAAAATTCCAATGCATCCAACTCGAGTATCCGGAATGTATTGTTAAGGATAAAGTCTGCCGTGAAAGCGATTCCAATAAACTCAAGGTCACCCTCCATTTCCAATACTTGGATGACCGTTCTTGGAGTGATGGCCACAATTTCATTTTCCAAAACTTGGTGTTTAACCAAATTGAGCCTGATTTGGACGACACCTGATACCACAACCAATAATCCAAAATTATCCGACCGAAAGGGATAGGTAAAGGGCGTTTTTTTAAATTGCTTTTTTGAGAAAATCACATTTAGGCCATCAGCCTGTATGGGCTCCTCCAGAATTTTAAGTATGTCATTTATCGAATGTCTTTTTATGGAAGAAGACGTGGTGACCATAATTTAATATTGTTAGGGTATCAAGCTTTATCTATCCAATATACCAAAGATATTGTTATTCGCATTGAACAATTTGATAAATGAAAAGCGGTATTTTCCCATCTACACCCACTTATTTAAATTCAACTTGGTTTTGCAGTTTTCATGCGGTCCCGAAAGACCAATAAGATTATTCCCCACAATACCACCAAAATATGTTATCATTTCTTCCAAAGCCTATCAACAACCAATAGGAGTACGTTTTGTGGCTGTAAAACCAAAATAGCCAATATTTGAATGAAGAGAACCCAAGGCTACACGCACTTAATCCATCCATGTATTGAATCACAAATCCATTCTGTTGTCAGGCTTGCATTCAAGACTAAAAATAACGGACTTTGTTCATTGGTGGAATACAAATAAATGAAAGCGACTCATTCTCTTTTCAATATCAGTGTGCGATAGGGGAAAGGAATCTCTATGCCTTCCTTGTCAAAGCGTTTTTTTATACTTTCAAATAGATCGCATTTCATACTGAAAGCTTCATCAAAATTGCGTGCCCATGCCCATGCTCGAAGTATCACCGCGGAATCTTCCAAGCCTATAATCCGTGTTGTCACTTTTGGCACTTGATTATAAATATCCAATTCAGACCTATGATCGACAATGTTAGGATGTGACTCGCACTCCTCTCTCACAATATGTTTGGCCAAGTCAATATCACTATCGTATGAAACACCAATATCAATCCATTGGCAATACATACGATCGCCCAAATCATAATTAACAATTTTTTCCTTGTTGATAATGGAATTGGGAATCACTATCATGTTGTTTTGATAATTACGGATAATGGTATGCCTAAGTGTAATATCTGT
>JASBTS010000231.1 GCA_030148305.1 Allomuricauda sp.
TGATTGCCCTTACAGCAACGGCTACTCCAAGGGTTGTTGATGATATCCTAGAGAACCTAAAATTGGATGAAGCCCTTATTTTCAAGGATTCCTTCACACGGCCCAATATTATCTTTAGGGTAAAACGTACCGAAGACAAGCTGTTTCAACTCAAAAAATATGTGGGCAAGATTTCAGGAAGCACCATTGTCTATGTACGCTCTCGAAAAATGTCCGTTTCGCTTTCCAAATTTTTAAATGAGAATGGATTTTCAGCCACTTTTTTTCATGGGGGTATAACCAAATCGGAAAAAGAGGAAAAACTTAACCGTTGGTTGAACGGGGACATCCGGATTATTGTGGCCACCAATGCTTTTGGGATGGGGGTGGACAAGCCCGATGTTCGATTGGTTGTCCATTTTCAAATTCCGGACAGTTTGGAAAGTTATTACCAAGAGGCAGGAAGGGCCGGAAGGGATGGCCAACCTTCCATGGCTTTGATGTTGACATCCTTGGAAGATAAGCAAAGGGCGGAACAACAATTTCTTTCCTCATTACCCGATGTGTCATTCGTGAAAAAAATGTATGCCAAACTCAACACTTTTTTTCAGATTTCATACGGGGAATGGGTGGAGGAACCTTTATCCTTACAATTCAATGAATTTTGCAAGCGGTATGAACTGGAACCCAATCTGGCCTTCAATGCGCTACGAACATTGGACCAAAATTCGGTGTTGACCATTTCAGAAAACTTCAAGGAAAAAAATATGCTCCAATTTGTGGCATCCAAAACGGGTATCTTTGAATATCTGGACCGTAACCGCACCGCTGCACCAATTATTCAGACCATTTTGCGCACTTATGGCGGTATAACGGATTACGACACCAAAATTGATCTGCACCTCCTTTCAAAAAAAACAGGTGTTGGAGAAGGCAAACTGAAGAAGCTTTTGGTCCAGTTGATGGAAGATGGTATGGTGGAATATCAGCACAGCACCAGTGATCTGGAAATCACGTTTTTGGTCCCAAGGGAAGATGACCATACCATAAACCCTTTTGCCAATAAAATCAAGGACTTTAACCATATCAAACAAAACAATATGAATGCCATGTTGGGTTATGTTGACAATGCAACCCAGTGCCGTAGTGTTTATTTGATGCATTATTTTGGTGAAAAATCCGCAGAAAAATGTGGTACGTGCGATATTTGCACCAAAAATTCCAAAAAAGTATCCTTTCCTAATTTGGAAGGAAAAATATTGGAACTCCTTTCCATCACACCACATACCTCAAGGCAACTTGAAAAAGTTACAGGAGCAGATGAAAAGGAACTTTTAAAAACGTTACAGGGATTACTCGAAGATGAAGTAATCGCTCTAAATTTTAGAAATGAGTATATTAAAAAATAGCCCGCTTCGCATTGTATTTATGGGAACCCCCGACTTTGCTGTGGGCAGTCTAAAACATATTTTGGAAGCCGGTCTAAACGTGGTCGGGGTTATCACGGCTCCTGACCGTCCGGCCGGTCGTGGACAAAAACTTCAGGAATCCGCAGTAAAGCAATTTGCCGTTCAACATGGGCTAAAGGTGCTGCAACCTACCAATCTTAAGGATGGGGATTTTTTGAAAGCATTGGAAGCCCTTCAAGCCAACCTTCAAGTGGTGGTAGCATTTAGAATGTTGCCCAAAGAGGTTTGGCAAATGCCGGCGTATGGCACTTTTAATTTACATGCCTCCCTCCTTCCCCAATATCGTGGCGCAGCACCCATCAATTGGGCCATCATCAATGGGGAAACCGAGACTGGGGTGACCACTTTCTTTATCGATGAAAAAATAGATACAGGAAATATCATCCTTCAGCAAAAAGAAATAATTAATCCTGAGGACAACGTAGGCGATTTGCACGACCGATTGATGGAAACTGGTGCCAAACTAGTGGTAGAAACCTGTAAACTAATTGAAAAGGGTAACTTGGAACTAAAAGTCCAAAAGGAAAACACTGAGCTTAAACCCGCACCTAAAATCCATAAGGAGACCAGTGAAATTGATTGGAGCACGAGCCTTGAAACCATTTACAACCACATTAGGGGGCTTAGTCCGTACCCTGGAGCTTGGACGACCATGATACAAGGAGGCAAAGAGGAACAGATCAAAATTTTTGCCACCAAGATGGAAATTGGAACCCATCACTATAACGTTGGAACACTGGTTATGGACAAAAAATCCATCAAAGTGGCGGTCCAAAATGGGTATATTCAATTATTGGAATTACAGCTACCTGGTAAACGCAGGATGAAAGTGAACGAGATTTTGAACGGATTAAAGCTGGAAGAAGGTGCCTATCTTCGCTAAGCCTTGCTATGAGTGGGCTGGCAATACCTTGTCATTTTTTTCCGACTTTATCAACAAACGTTTGAAGTTATTAACAAAAAGCCCGATTTCCCTAGGTTTTACTTGCGTTACTGGCAAATCCGTATAAATTTGTTCAGCATTAAAATTATTTTAACAACAATTAATTTAATTCCATTATGAACAAAACAGAATTAATCGATGCTATGGCAGCTGATGCTGGCATCAC
>JASBTS010000232.1 GCA_030148305.1 Allomuricauda sp.
GAGGCCAAAAACTCTCCCTTGGCACAACAGCTTTTTTACCTCCCCTTTGTTAAAACAGTCTACATCTCCAGCAATTTTGTGGCCTTGGAGAGGTACGATATCGTGACCTGGGAAGATGTAAAGGATGATGTTGCCCAACAATTGGTGGAATACCTGAATGCCGGGGAACCAGTGGTGAACGAAGAGGATGTGCAAAAAAAGCAACCCATTACCGTGTATGCCGAGGTGACCCCGAACCCTTCGGTGATGAAGTTTGTTTGCAACAAGCGGATTGTACCATCCACTTACGAGTTCAAGAATATTGATGAGGCCAAGGATGCCCCTTTGGCCAAGGAACTTTTTCATCTGCCTTTTGTGAAAGAGGTGTTCATGGATGAAAACTATGTTTCCGTAACCAAGTATGATGTGGCCGACTGGGAAGAGATCAATATGCAACTGCGGGAGTTCATCCGTGACTTTTTGGCGGATGGAAAAGATGTGGTCACTGCTGAGGCCCTTCAAAAAAAGGAGGAATCCAAACAACAGGAAAAGACCAGTATCAGCTATGATGACACTTCCCAACAGATCATCGACATTTTGGAAGAATACGTAAAACCTGCCGTTGCCAGTGATGGCGGTAATATTCAATTTCAATCCTATGAAGAGGAAAGCGGAACGGTCAGCGTGATCTTGCAGGGAGCCTGTAGCGGTTGTCCATCCTCCACCTTTACCCTAAAGAACGGGATCGAGACCATGTTGAAGAACATGATGGGCGATAAAATCCGTGAAGTAGTGGCCCTGAACGGCTAATTTTAAGGTTTTCTATAGTCCATTTCCGGTCAATTTTTGCTAAATTGAAGAAATTTAAAAAACATTGACCATGGCAGTTTTAAAAGTTATTGAAGTATTGGCAAATTCCGATAAAAGCTGGGAAGACGCAGCTAAAAATGCATTGGAACAGGCCGCAAAATCAGTGAAGAACATTCGTTCCATCTATATCAACGAGCAAAGTGCTACTGTTAAAGATGGAAAGATTGATGACTACAGAGTGAACGTAAAGATCACTTTCGAAGTGCAGTAACGTCGCAATACAAAAAGTGCGTCCTTCGGGGCGCTTTTTTTATACCCAAAAGTGAAGAAATGTCCCTAAAGTTTTCATTCTTCCCACTAATTTTGATGGTCGTCCTAGGCTGTAAACCAAAATCCAACGAAGTGACCCACGAACATACCAATGCCCTGATCCACGAAACCAGTCCATACTTGTTGCAACATGCCCATAATCCGGTGAAATGGGAAGGTTGGCATCCTGAGGTTCTGGAACGGGCCAAGAAAGAAGACAAGTTATTGCTCATCAGCATTGGTTATGCGGCCTGCCATTGGTGCCATGTGATGGAAAAAGAATGTTTTGAGGATCCCGAAGTGGCCAAAGTGATGAACGAGCACTTCATCAACATTAAAATAGACCGAGAGGAACGCCCTGATGTGGACCAAATTTATATGGATGCCATCCAAATGATCTCCGGTAACGGGGGTTGGCCCTTGAACATTGTGGCCCTGCCCGATGGCCGTCCGTTTTGGGGTGCCACCTACGTACCCAAAGAAAATTGGATGAGATCTTTGGAACAACTGGCCGAACTATACCAAAAAGACAAACCCCGTATCACCCAATATGCCACAGACCTTGGGAATGGGCTACATGCCATCAATTTGGTGGAAAACAACAAGGAAAGCGATCTTTTTACCTTGGAGCAGTTAGATGCCTCCATCCACAACTGGTCCCAGTATTTTGACACCTTTTTGGGCGGACATAAACGGGCACCCAAATTCATGATGCCCAACAATTGGGAATTTCTGTTGCATTATGCTACAACCCAAAACCGTAAGGACATTATGGAATTTGTAGACACCACCCTAACCCGAATGGCCTATGGTGGCATTTTTGACCACGTGGGCGGTGGATTCTCGCGTTACGCGGTAGATACCAAATGGCATGTACCCCATTTTGAAAAAATGCTGTACGACAATGGGCAATTGATCAGTCTTTATTCCAAGGCTTATGCCGTAACCAAGAACGAACTGTACAAAAAGGTGGTGGAAGAGACCATTGCCTTTGTCCAAGAAGAATTACTGGATGCAAGCGGAGGGTTTTATTCCTCCCTTGATGCGGATAGCCTCGATGAACATGGCGAACTAAAAGAAGGGGCCTATTACGTTTGGACGAAGGAGGAATTAGAGCAGATATTAGGTGATGACCTTGATATTTTTCAGGATTATTTCAATATCAATTCCTATGGGCATTGGGAAGAAGAAAACCATGTACTTATACGGGATAGAACTGATGAGGAATTGGCCCAAAAGCATGGTATTTCCACTTCAGGATTACAAGAAAAAATAAATGCAGATCTGGCCCTCTTAAAAAAGGAAAGAAGCAAACGCCCCAAGCCTCGATTGGACGATAAGATCCTAACGTCATGGAATGCCCTCATGCTAAAAGGACTTGTGGATGCCTATCGGTATTTGGGGAACCAGGAATATTTGAGCTTAGCTATGAAAAACGCCAGCTTTATCCAAAAAGAAATGGTCAAAAAAGACCATTCCCTCTACCGCAATCATAAGCACGGGAAAAGTACCATCAATGCCTTTTTGGAAGATTATGCCACTTTGATTGACGCCTATATCTCCCTTTACGAGGCTACCTTTGATGAGCAATGGCTCCAAAATGCCAAAAGGTTGGCAGATTATACCCACCAACATTTTTTTGACAAGGATTCGGGGATGTATTTCTTTACTTCGGATGAAGACCGATCTTTAATCCGGCGAAGTATCGAAACCAACGATAATGTGATTTCCTCTTCCAACTCCATCATGGCCAACAATCTGTTTAAGTTGGACAAACTTTATCATGGGGAGGGCTATGGTGCCATTGCCGAACAAATGCTGAAAAACGTACAGCAAGATTTTGACAAAAGGGCCCAAGGCTTTGCCAATTGGTTGAACCTAGTGTTGTACCACAACCAAAATTTTTACGAGATAGCCCTTGTGGGGCCTGAATGTAAAACTATGGGAAAGGAGATTGCATCCCACTATATCCCCAACAGTATATTAGCGGGTTCTGAAGGGAAAAGCAACTTGGAACTCCTTCAAAACAGGGAGGTTCCCGGTAAGACGTTGGCTTATGTTTGTATGGAAGGGGCATGTAAATTGCCTGTCGGCACTTCAGAAGAAGTCTTAGAACAAGTCATATTTCCCGAACAAGATTAACAATAGTTTACCTTTCATTTTTTTTATTTTTTTGCAATAATGATTAGGTTGTCCACTAAACAGAAATATTTATGAAACAACTGGAAAACTACCAAGAATATATTGACAAAGCGGTAATGTGGGGTATTGGAGTACTGCCCAACCTTATCATGGCCATCATTATTTTTTTTGTCGGATTTTGGGTCATCAAATTCATCAACAATATGGTCCGCCGCTTTTTCCAGAAGAAAGATTATGATGAGACCCTGGAATCCTTTTTACAGAGTTTTATCAGTATAGCGTTAAAAGCTCTATTGTTCGTTTTGGTAGTTACCCAATTGGGAGTCAAGACCTCATCTTTGGTTGCCATTATCGGTGCCGCAGGTTTGGCCATTGGTTTGGCGTTGCAAGGATCCTTGGCCAACTTTGCCGGTGGTGTCCTCATCTTGATTTTTAAACCTTTTAAAGTGGGCGACTTTATTTCTGCCCAAGGTATTGATGGCACCGTAAAGGAAATCTCCATTTTCAATACCAAGTTGAGCACTTTTGGCAACCAGGTAGCCATTCTTCCCAACGGGCAATTGTCCAACGGCAACATCATAAATTTTAACATGGAAAGTACCAGAAGAGATAAGATAGATGTTGGAATCGGGTATGGATCCAATATTAAGCAAGCCAAGGAAATCCTTTTGGAAATCTGTGCAGAAAATCCAAATATCAACACCGAACCCGCTCCCGAGGTGTACGTTGGCGCATTGGGTGATAGTTCGGTGAATCTGACCTTACGATTTTGGGCGAACAATGATGTTTTTTGGGCTGCCCATTTTTATGTGATCGAACAAACGAAACTTCGATTTGATGCAGCGGGAATCGAGATTCCTTTCCCACAACGAGTCATGCACCAAGCTGTAAAAGGTTAGGAATTCTTTTTTGTCTGAAGGACGAAATCCTTTAAATAGTAGGGTTCAAAATAGGCCACGTCCTCAAATTCCCTTTTTAGGAATTTTTGGTTGGCCAGGATAGCCATTTGCTTTGCCGAAGGAACAATGGAAATATCAAAATTGAGGTTCGGAGCCTGCAAGATCGATTTACACTTTTCAGCTCCGCTACCCACAACATACACTTTTGTAAACGAGGAATAATCCCCAAAAGAACCTTCGTCAATGATTTCGGCACGAGTTTCCCGCATCTCTTTGTAATGATGATCAAAAACGCACGAATAGACCTCCATTCTTCTGGCGTCCAATACCGGGATTACCACCTCCCCTTCTTTCAAATTGACTTGATGGGCCATACTTTCCAAGGTAGGAACAGAAATCAAAGGTAGATCCAAGGAAAAGCAAAGTCCCTTGGCTGCGGAAACCCCTATGCGCAATCCGGTGTAGGAACCGGGGCCTTTACTGATGGCAACGGCATCTAGGTCTGAAAATGACAAAGAAGCCTCTTGCAAGGCTTCTTTGATAAAAAGGTGCAACTGTTCCGAATGCGAATAATCTGCTGCATTGTTCTCTTTTAGACAAAGAATCTCATTGTCTTTGGAGACACTTACAGAACAATTGGTGGTAGCTGTTTCTAAGTTTAGTATGATGGCCATAGCGGCCACAAAGATACTAGTTTAATGAAATGGGCAAACCAAAGTAGAACTCCAATATTTTAAGTCGGAAGATATAATCGTACTTGGTACGGATCACATCTGCCTTGGCATTGTCTACCCTAGCTTGTGCTTGACTAAAGTCAAAAGCGTTCATCAACCCATTGTCATAACGCTCCTTAGCATAATCGTAAGCCAATGTACGGGCTTCCAAAGATTTCAAAGCGGCTTCATAGGCTTTTTCAAAAGTACTTACATCCACATAGGCTTGTTGGATGGTATTCTCCAAAGCTAATTTATCCTGTTCAAACTGCACCTTTGCTTTTTCCAAACTGATTTGGGAACGTTTAACATTGTTGCGAGTGCTCCATCCGTTAAAAATGGGGACATTCAACTGGGCCCCATAACTGATACCATCAAATATCCATAACTGTTGGGTAAAGTTTGGAGTAAAAGTTCCACCATTTCCATCTGGTAAAGGGGATGTCGCATCTGAATACCTGGTACCATATTGGAAAAATCCTGTAAGCGTAGGAAAATAGGCTCCCTTGGCAATCTTTAGATCCTGTTCGGCCAATTGAACGTTGGATTCAGAAAATTTGATGTCATTTCTGAAAGTCAAGGCTTTATCAAAAATCACTTTGGCGGAATTTTTTAAAATATCGGATGGTGGAATGGCAAACTCTTCTTCTGCAATATCAAAATTCTCATAATCTGTAAGTTGCAGCAATTGAGCCAAGTTTACACGGGCTATCAACACATTACCCTCACCGTTCACGATTTGTTGTTCCTGATTGGCGGCAGTTGCCTCAATTTCCAACAGATCGCCCTGTGGCAAAACCCCAGATGCCACCAATTCCCTGGTTTTTTTCAAATCTTGCTCCGTAACGGCATACTGTGCCCTAAAAGTCTTCAATTGTTCCTTTCCAGATAACACCAACAAATAGGCATTGGCAACATTCAAACGGATATCGTCCTTCAAATTGTCCAATCGATATTGACTCGATATGGCATTCAACTTCGCCCTTTGCAATTGCTTGATGTTTCGAAGCCCATTGAACAAGGTAAGATTGGAACTGACCTGGCCATTTACGTTGAATGTTGATTGGTTACCCGCTACAGGAACGTTGGATGTACTTACAATGGTAAAGCCCACATTTTTCGAAGCACTACCACTCGCATTAAGAGTAGGAAGCAAACCTCCGATGGCATCCGACTTATCGATTTTGGCATTTTCCAAATCCTGTTCAAACTGTTCTATGGTCAAATTGTGTTCCACTGCATATTCCACACATTCCTGAAGCGTCCATTTGCGCATTTGCGCTGTGGAGGTACCTACAATTATAAGCAGCAGAATTAGAGTTATTTTATACTTCATTTTATTTTGATTGATGATCGTTATTAATTTGTTTCCGCTTCTTCGTCACCTTTTTTTACCGGCTCTGTTTTGTTCCAATGTTTTACCTTATCTTCTTTGGTAAGTCCAGAAACGACTTCTACATTGACCCCATCTGAAATTCCAGTCTCGATATCCCTTCTCTCGAATTTTTGTTCCTCCACTGAACCAACGGCAATTTCCACATAGGGTTTGTCGGTCTCTTTGTCAAATTGCAAAACTGCTTCGGGAATTACCAGGATACTATCTTTCTTTTCTAACACTATGGAAGCATTGGCACTGTACCCGGCACGAATGAACACATCATCTTTCCCCTCAACATCTCCTTCAATTTTAAATTGAACGGCACCAGTTTCCTCCACACCTTTTGGAGCAATAAACTTTAATTTGGCATCCAATTCCACACCTTCTACTGCGCCTAAACTTATTTTTAATGGTGTACCTACTTTAAGTTTTCCAACCTCACCTTCATCCACTTTTCCTTCGAAAATCATTTTGCCCAAATCAGCAATGGAAGCAATCGTTGTACCATCATTAAAGTTGTTGCTTTGAATCACTTGATCTCCTTCTTTTACAGGTATTTCAAGTATGGTACCGGCAACGGTTGCCCGAATGTTGGTATTGGCACTTGCTGATCCTCCCGCCGAGCCTTTTCTAATGATTTGATAATCGGCCTGGGCATTCTTCAACTCTTGGGAGGCTTGATCATAAGTCAATTTCAACGTATTGAAATCTTGACTGGAAATCACTCCCTTATCGAACAACACTTTGTTCCTATCATACTCGATCTTGGAATTGTTAAGTGCCAACTCGGCATTACGTACCCTACCGGCAGCTTGGTTCAAGGATTGCTCGTTTGGAACCACTTTAATGGTAGCAATCAAATCTCCCGCCTTGACCTTGGCCCCTTCCTCAAGATGAATTTTTTCGATGATCCCTGAAATTTGAGGTTTTATCTCAATTTCATCTTCTGGGATCACTTTACCTGTGGCCACCGTTTTCTTCTCGATACTAGCAATAAACGGTTGGCTGGTTTCATAGGTAATAGCAGATTTACTGTTTGATTTCACAAAGAAAACAGCAGCCCAAAGTGCACCAAGCACCAATACTCCTATTAAAATATATTTTACGATTTTATTCATTTTGATTGTTTATTTAAATGGTTGTTATTCTTCTCTTAAAGCATCAATTGGTTTTATACTTACTGCGCGCTGTGCAGGAATCAATCCGATCAAAGTACCGAGTACGACCATGATAAAAAGGGCTCCCAAAACATAGGGAATGGGCACTGTTGGGTTGGTGTATGGAAAATCTTCCAAGTCCTTGGAAAGGCTATTAATCAAAGCCAAAACCCCGGCCCCAAGAATTATTCCCATTATTCCTGCCACCATGGTCAAAAAAACAGATTCCAAAATTATCTGCGATCGAACTTCCCTTGGGGTTGCCCCAAGAGCCCTACGCACACCCAACTCTTTGGTTCGCTCTTTTACTGAAATCAATAATATGTTTCCAATTCCGATCACCCCAGCCAATATAGTTGCTATACCGACAATCAAGCTCAGAAATGTCATCCCCTTTGCAAAACCTGAAATCCTTGAGAACATTTGCCCCAAGTTAAAGGAGCCAAATGCTCTTTCATCCTCAGGGTTTACCCTGTGAATATTCCTAAGCAATGTTTTGACATCCTTTTCGACCTGAACAACGTCCACATCATCATAAGCGGCAATGCAGAAATAATCTACCTTGTCTCCAGTATTATAAAGTTTTCTAAATGTTGTAAACGGAATAAAAATGGCCGCATCACTATCAAAGCTTACACCATAGGAAAGTTTATGTACCCCGACCACCTGAAAATATACATCGCCTATTCTGATAAACTGCCCAATGGGATCTTCATCCTTATCGAACAATTCCTGAACGTTTCTTTCTCCAATGACACATACCTTTCTGGTCTTTTTTATATCCTCGTCGTTTATAAATCGCCCCCCGTCAAATATTTCCTTTGTGGCTATCTTTGTATAGACCGGATAATCACCGTTAACAGGATATGACCCGGATTTTTGACCCCGGACTGTAAAAACCGGATCTGTCCCGAAATTACCAAGGGTAATCCTCGGAGCAATATTGTTGATCTCAGGTATTCTGTTCTGCAGTTTATCAACGTCCCCCAATTTTAATTGCATCGGGCGACCTGTTTTAAAACCTTCATAAGGCATGCTGGTGCTTTGGCCCCAAACGAACATGCTGTTCATGGAAACACTTTCAAAGACTTTTTCAAAACCATTATCCATGCCTTTTGCAGCCCCGGACAATGCGATGTAGATGAAAATCCCCCAAAGCACCCCAATCACAGTGATGACGGTCCTTGTCTTATTCTTTCCAATGGATCCGAATATTTCTTGCCAAGTATTTCTGTCGAAAATAAACTTCATATCATTCGTCCCTTAATGCCACAATTGGTTTAATCCTAGCTGCTCTTCTTGCGGGTATATAACCGGCCAATCCACCAAATAATATCAATACAATAGTTGCAAAAATCGCTGTTCCCATATTGATAAAAGGATTCGTTATAAAATAGTCTTTCAGGGTTTCCCCTAATGAACTCAACATGGCAACCCCTATAATCATCCCTACCACACCCGATACTGTGGTGATGAACACAGATTCTAAAAGTATGGTACTTATAACTGCTTTCGGTGTAGCTCCCAATGCTTTTCTGATACCTATTTCCTTTGTTCTTTCCTTAACAACAAAAACCATGATGTTGCTGATACCAATGATTCCGGCTATGATGGTGCCGAAAGCAACAAAGGCAACGATAATCTGTAAAACTCCCGCAAATTGTTGATTCTGTTTCAACTGATCGGCCACATTTCGGATGAAGAATCCACGCTGATCATTTGGATCTATATATTTCTTTTCCCTGATAAAATTACCGAGCTGTCTTTCAAAAGCCATGGCCCCCGTATACCCTATCTCAGGCTTAAATCCTATTACAATTTGGTTGATCTTATCGGTATTTTTTTCAATTAGCTGTCTGGTTGTATAGGGTATATAAATTCTTCGTTCCTCGTCATCACCGGCATCATCCTGAAAAACCCCGATCACCTTAAACGCACTTCCTGTAATATCAATATACTTGCCCAGTGCGCTTTCACTCTTAAAAAGATCCTGCTCCACCAACCTACCTATTACCGCATATTTGGCCTTCTCCTTAATATCCTCCTGATTAAGATACCTGCCTTGCATAATGATGGTCTTCTCTGCAAATTGGTATGACTCACTTACCCCCCTGGTAGTGTAATTATTGGATTCATTTTTGTACTTGACCATGCCACTGCGGTCTACCCTTGGTGATACATATTCCAAAAACAAGGGGAAGGATTCCTCGATATCGGCAAGATCTGAATTATCGAATTCAATTTGCCTATTGGACTTATATCCTTTATAAGGCATAGAAGTTCTGCCTGGAAATACAAAAAAGGTGTTGGTGGCATCGTCCTCGAAAAATTCATTGAAGGTATTGATCAACCCATTTCCAAAACCATACAGGACAACAAATATCAATATACCCAAAGCCACGGTAAAACCAGAGAGGAAGGTCCTTAACTTGTTCTTCTCAATGGTTTCGAATATTTCCTTCCAGTTATCCCTGTTAAACATATTGATCCGCCCTAACTTGTTCCACTTTCTTATCCTCAACGATTACACCATCCTTTAGGTGAACAATACGCTTGCACATATGCGCAATATCCTCTTCGTGGGTCACCACTAAAATGGTATTGCCCTCATCGTTGATTTTTTGAATCAGGTCCATGACCTCATAGGAAGTTTTACTGTCCAAGGCTCCAGTAGGCTCATCCGCCAATAGTACTTTGGGTTCCGCTGCCATGGCCCTGGCAATGGCTACCCGTTGTTTTTGTCCCCCGGACAATTCTGATGGATGATGACTTGCCCAAGGCTTTAAACCAACTTTATCCAAATATTGCAGTGCCTTTTCTTGACGTTCCTTTCTCGGTACTTTTTGGTAATAAAGAGGCAATGCAACATTTTCGGCGGCACTTTTGTAATTGATCAGGTTAAAGGATTGGAAAATGAAACCCAGAAACTTGTTCCTATATTGGGCAGCTTTCGTTTCGCTTAAGTTTTTGATAGGCACACCATCCAAGGTGTAAGTTCCTTCATCAAGCTCGTCCAACATGCCCAATATGTTCAACAGGGTGGATTTTCCCGACCCTGAAGATCCCATAATGGCGACCAGCTCTCCTGCTTCTACTTTAAAATTGATTCCCTTTAATACATGAAGGGAGTTGCTGCCCATTTTATAGGACTTATGTAGATCTTTGATTTCTATCATGATTGGTTATGTTAGCTATCTTTTTTAACCTCTTGCTTGTTAGACCTACAAGTTGTTAAATTGTTACAGCAATTATTTAAATTTTTTGTTAAATGATTGATTAATGGCCTATTCTTCTGCGATTGCGTTCCAAACTTTTATTTTATCCGTAGCTACCAGACCCGATTTGATCTCCACAAAGATGCCATCACTGACCCCTAATTCCACATCGCGACGTTCGAATTGTTGATTGGTGGTTTCTACCTCTACGAAAGGTTTTTTGGTATCCCCATCAAACTGAACCAAAGCTTCTTTTACGGCCAACACACTATCGGCACGTGCTAAAATAATAGAGGCATTGGCACTAAGCCCGGCCCTAATGAAGGTAGTGTCCTGCTTTTTCAAGGATCCTTTGATCTCGAATTGAATGGCCCCGTTTTCCTCTTTCCCTTTTGGGGCGATATAATCCAGAACGGCATCAAATACTTTATTTTCAATGGCACCAACAGTAATTTCCAACGGAAGGTCTTCTTTGATGCGCCCTACTTCGGATTCATCTACCTTGCCCTCAAAGATCATTTTGTTCACGTCGGCTATGGCAGCAATGGTGGTACCTTCATTAAAATTGTTGCTTTCTATGACCTGGTTGCCCACTTCCACGGGCACCTCCAACACCATTCCACTCACGGTTGCCCTGATCATGGTATTGGCTGCATTGCTAAATCCACTGGTTGTTCCCGTTTTCACAATATCATATCGTTTATTGGCGGCTGCATAAGCCTGTTTGGCTTGGTCATAGGTTACCTGTGCACGTTCCATATCGGTTTTGGAGATGACCCCCTTTCCAAATAATGCTGTTTGACGCTCCAGGTTACGCATTTGATCGTCCAAGCTGATCTTGGCTTCATCAATGGCGTTTTTGGCATCGTTAAGCGCTGAAAGGTTAGGGACCACTTTGATCTTGGCCAACAGATCGCCAGATTTCACAAAATCCCCTCCTTCAACGAATATTTCCTCTATCACCCCAGAAATGTTGGGCTTGATCAATACTTCTTCCAAAGGAAGAATGCTACCCGTGGCCACTGCTTTTTTAACAATGGTCTGTGTGGATGGTGTTTCGGTCTCATAGATTATCGGGTCCTCCGCATTTTTCTGATAGAGATAATACATGGAGCCACCGAATACGATCACGATGAGCAACAGGATGGCAATGGTTACCGACTTTTTCATTTTTATATGTTATTATTTTGATTGATTTCTATTTATTCTGTTCGCAATGCTTCAATGGGCCTCACCCGAATGGCACTTTGCGCCGGGATAAACCCGGCCAATAATCCGGAGATCATTAAAATGGTGAGAGCACCCGTCACCACCCCAACACTCACACTGGGGCTCATGAACATATCCACAGGCCCTACGCTATCCAAAAGGGAGTTGATGCCGAAGATGACCAAGGACCCAAAGATGATACCTACCATCCCTGAAATCAGGGTCAAAAAGATGGATTCCATCAGAATCTGCTTTTTTATGGACCAAGGCTGCTCCCCAAGTGCCCTTCTGATCCCAATTTCCTTGGTGCGTTCCTTCACCACGATCAACATGATATTGCTCACTCCGATAATTCCGGAAAGCAACACCATGATCCCTACGATATAGGCCACCGCCTTCAATGCACCGAATAGGCTTTCCACCCGGTTGTATTGTTCGTATAGGTCAAAATAACCAACGGCCCGGGTATCTTCTGGATGCACTTTGTGCCTCTCTTTCATTACGTTCACAATCTTATCTTTCAACACGGAAATAGAACTGCCATCATTGGCGGTGATGGCCATCCAACCCACATCCTCGCCCCTATTAAATGCCTGGGAAAACGAAGTGAAGGGCACAAAGATTTCCTTTTGACCTTCTTCCCCACCTCCACTATCGTTCTTTTTATAGGTGCCGATTACCAGGAAGTTCACTCCCTGAATTTTGATATAGGTTCCCAAGGGATCTTCATCCTTATCGTATAAATCGTTCCGAACGCCTAACCCGATAATGGCCACTTTTCTTTTCTCGTTGATGTCGTTGTAGTTCAAAAACCTTCCCGATGTTACCGCCATAGGGTCTTGGTTGATGATTTCCGGATAATCGCCGTATACATTATAAGCCCCTGTCCGAATACCATATACCACGTTGTTGTTCCCTCCAAATCCACCCAATTGGTTCCTTGGGGAAATAAATCGAAGGTTGGGCACATTGTCACGAATGGCCTGCACGTCATCTATCTTAAACTCAAATCGCCTTCCTTGGGGCAACCCTTCATAGGCCCTGGTAGTGGCACGCGTCCACATGAACATGGTATTCGTGGCAATATCACCAAAGTCTTTTTTGATGCCATTTTCAAGACCCTTACCTGCAGCCAATAACACAATGAGGATAAAGATTCCCCAACAAACCCCGAAAGCCGTAAAAATGGTACGCCACGTATTTTTCGTGAGCACCTCCAATATTTCCCGCCATCTATCTCTGTTGAACATATCGCTTTACTTTGGCATTTTTTATTCGTCCCGAAGGGATTCGATCACTTTTACTTTTGCGGCGCGATAAGCTGGTACAAAACCTGCCAAGGTTCCCGCTACGATCAGTACGAGTACCGTGGAGAAGGCCACGTTGAAATTCACGGATGGATTCAAAACATAATCCACCTCAATATTGGGACCCACAAGTTCCAACAAAGCCATACTGAAAATCAACCCGGCAAACCCTGAAATGGCCGTGACAAAAATGGCCTCGTGCAGGATCATCCCGATGATGGACCATGGTTTGGCCCCCAATGCCTTTCGTATCCCAATTTCACGGGTACGTTCCTTTACCACGATCATCATAATATTGCTCACCCCAACCACACCGGCAATGATGGTGCAGATCCCGACGAACCAGAAAAAGAGTTTAATATTGTTGGTGAGCCCATAGTACCTTTTGGCCTCTTCCATGGCACTCCAAACCTGCATGGCACCCGTATCATCAGGAGCAATGGTATGCACTTGCTGTAAATAACTGGTTAGGCCATTTTTAAAATCGATGGCCTGTGCCACTGCTTGATCAAAGTTTTCTACAGGGGGGAGCGTAAATGACATGTTGTTCACCCGGTTGCCTCCATTGAAGGCTTTTTGAGCTGTGGTTATGGGAATATAAATGCGTTCCTCCTCTCGGTCTTCCATTTCCTTGTAAACACCGATGACCTTGAAAGGAATTCCAGAAATATCAATGAACTCCCCGATTGGTGTTTCCACTTTGTTGAATACATCCTTTTTAATCTTATTGCCAATGATGGCCACTTTGCCCGCATTCACTTCATCTTGGTAATTGATGAACCGACCTTCGATCATGGAGGCATTCTCTATAAATTGAAAATCGGCCGACACTCCCTGCACTCCATAAATAAGGGCTTCCTTTCCGTAGTTGACCGTTACCCCTCGCACAAAGGCGCGAGATGAGCCATACTCAATTTCATTATTGAACATGGCCGTAGCATTGTCAAAATTTTCATTGACCAATTGAATGGGCCTACCCGGATTAAGACCTTTGTATTCTTTGGAGGTAACCCCTGGCCAGACCCAAACGCTGGTAGAGGCATCTTCCTTGAACTCGTGCTCAATGCCATTACGCATGCCTTGCCCAAAACCTAAAAGGATGACCAAAATGAAAATACCCGAAGCCACAGAAAGCCCGGTCAAAAAAGTGCGGAGTTTGTTCTTTCGGATGGTGTCAAATATTTCTTGCCACCGCTCTAGGTCGAACATAGGTTAGCGATTTTGATTGATGAAATACGCAAGCGTACATCTATTAGATGAAAAAAAGCACTAAATGTTACACTTCAAAAGAAAAAAAGTGAGGTTTGGGATTTATCCCCTCATTTTTCTATAGATAAAATAGAAAAGGCCGGCGATCAAAACATAGGGTACGGCCATTAAATATACAATACCATTATTGATGCCTTCGGCCGTGCCTCCTTCCGCTTCACTTTCCACTACAGCTCGGCACATGGCACATTGTGCATCCATAGCGGATGGAAAAGCAAAAAGTAAAACCAGAATTAAAAGCAGTCTTGCCTTCATCACAAATCAATATTGGTAGTAAGGGGAAATCATAAGATAAACGACCACCCCTGTTACAGCAACATAAAGCCAAATAGGGAATGTATACTTGGCCCAAAGCCTGTGGCTTTCAAAATCATCCAAATACACTTTGGAATAGGTGATCAACACTAATGGAATCACTGAAATGGACAGTACAATATGTGTCAAAAGAATAAAATAGTACACATATTTTATAAAACCTTCCCCACCATAAATGGTAGCTTCCGAAGTCATGTGATAAGCAACGTACATTATCAAAAACAATGTGGACAATACAATGTTAGTGGTCATCAATTTTTGGTGTAAAGACCGGTTTCCATTTTTAATGGCGATTACTGCAATCACCAACAAAATGGCCGTTAACCCATTGATGGTTGCATAAATGGGCGGCAAAAAAGATAGGGGTCTTGCATTGGGTATCTTATAACCGAACAACAATGCCACTACTAATGGTATCGCAATGGATATTACCGTAATCCATTTATTGAACCGCTTTTCCCTCAAAGAAATTTCCTCGGTCATTCTGCCAATAATTTTTTAATGTCCTCCTTTAAAATGGTAATCTGTTGGGGCTCCCCTTCATCGTTTACCCCTTGCTTTTCCGTAATGGTACCCCTGTAATAAATCAAGGGGTTACCAAATTCATCTTCACGGGAACGAAGATACCCATTTTTATCCACCAATGCGAACATTCCGGAGTGTTCGAATCCTCCTGGAGCTTCTTCGTTCTCATTGGCAAAAATGTAAAATCCCTGTTCTGCCAAATTGTAAATAACATCCTGTTCACCCGTCATCAAATGCCAATCTTTGTCGGTGATGCCATATTTTTCAGTGTACTTTTTAAGGATCGAAGGGGTATCGTACCTAGGATTTATGGTAAAGGAAGCCACCCCAAAATCATCATGATCTTTAAAGGTTTTTTCAATCTCCACCAAATTTTTGGTCATTATAGGGCAAATGGTAGGACAAGTTGTGAAGAAAAATTCCACGACATAGACTTTCCCTAGATAGTCCTTGTTGGTGATCAGCACACTATCCTGGTCCAAGAAGGAGAACTCAGGCACCGTTCTTCTTTTGCCTTCGTTCACGATAAAGGCCAATGGTTTGTGCTGCATTCCCACGCTCATACGATCGTTTTCCACAATGGAACCTCCCTTAATGCGCTTGGTAATTTCATGTACGGCGAAACTGCCAAAAATCAAGATGATGGCAGATACCCAAACGTAGGTGTATTTCTTTTTACTATTTGATCCTGTCGGCATTGTTCTTTTTTAAAGCTAGGCGGTATTCTGCCAGAATAATTTTGACATCATCCACCATTTTATTGTTAAGGTCTGCCACGGATGAGGTATCAAAACCGTATTTCATACCTTCATCCTCATCATCGTTTCTTCCGCGAAGGGCCAGATCTTTATCAATAATAAACACATAAGGGGTTGAAAGGTCATTACCGAGATGAAGATTGGTTCCCAATCCCTTGAAATACGATTGTATTTCGTCTTCAGAACCGTAAACAAAATACCATTTGTCCACTTCAGAAAGTTCCCCAAGTTCTTTCTTCAGTTCCATAGCCTTGGATTCATTCCCTTCGGGAACCACCATGACCACCTGAAAGTCGTTGAACTCCCCAAAACGTTTGTAAATCTTTTGATTCAGGTTAAATGCATACCCTTTTTTATTATCCAAATCATTGCCTAAAAACCCTAAAACCGTAATCTTATCCTTTAACTGAACATTTGGGTCCATTTCAGCAATATCAGGAACCTTTTCGGTCAAAATAGGAAGTTTGCCAAAGTTGTTCACCCCGGAGGCAAAAAACAGATAGGCCACCACAGGGAACACAAAAAGAATAAATAAAACTACCTTTTTCTTCATGGGAATTTCAACTGTACAAAAATAAAAAAAGACGGTTGGAAAACCGTCTTTTCATATCGTTAATACTTTATTAGAAGTTCCAGGTTAAATACCCGTCCTTGTATACATTGTAGATGTAATCCGCTTCAAAAAGCAAGATGAAAATCAAATAACAAATAAGGAAAACCGGGGTCCAAACGATAACCCTTCTCAAAGATGTCTTCTCATCACGCAAGTGCATGAAATCCCATGCAATGTAATACGCCTTGACCAATGTTAGGATGATAAATATCCAGTTAAGCAATTTCATACCCAACAAATGGCTATGGGTCAACGCCCTTGGCTTGGTGATACCTAAAAATACCTCCACAGTAGTCACAATGGAAAGGAATATCAACACGCCCCATATTTTTTGGGTGTTCGACTTAAATTTTAAAAGTCCTCTGAAAATTTCGAGTTTATGATCGTGTGCCATGAAAAATCAATGTTTTAAACCAAGTAAAATAATGTAAATACGAATACCCAAACCAAATCCACAAAGTGCCAGTAAAGACCCACTTTCTCTACCATTTCATAATGCCCCCTGCGCTCATAGGTTCCCAAAATCACATTAAAGAAGATAACAATGTTGATGATAACCCCTGAGAATACGTGGAATCCGTGAAATCCTGTTATAAAAAAGAAGAAGTCGGCAAACAATCGACTACCATATTCGTTATGGATCAGGTTGGCGCCTTCCACCACCTGAACGGCGTGAGAAAGTTGCGTGAGTGATTGTGCCCTATCCAGAACGGTCTTGTGACCTTCCTCATTCAATTGTTCGGTTCTGATAACAACGTTCGGATTGGCTTTGAAGCCTTCCACAACCTCGTTCAAGGAGAAAGACGTTTTGTATCCTTCGCCCACAAACCAAATTCCTTCACTATTTTCATGTTTTACCCTTTCCTCTGGAAGTGTTTTTGCGAAATCGGCCAAGGATAATCTCGCTCCGCTCTCTGCATCCACAAACTGAAGAATCTTCCCGGCTTTGGTCTCAACGGCACCATGGTCTCCCCTGATGAAGGTTGCCCATTCCCAAGCCTGTGACCCAACGAAGATAAGACCACCGATAACGGTAAGGAACATATAGATGATTACCTTGTTCTGCTTCATCTTGTGACCCGCATCCACGGCCAATACCATGGTTACGGAAGACATGATCAGAATAAAGGTCATAAAGGCCACATAGTACATCGGAAAGTTACCGTGGAAAAAGGGTACGTGCGTGAACACCTCATCGGCAATAGGCCAAACTTCAATGAAT
>JASBTS010000233.1 GCA_030148305.1 Allomuricauda sp.
CTGTGAAGAAGTTCTGCACTATAACAAGTTTGTTTATTTATTGGTTAGGTTGTGGGAAATGCACTTTCGCTCGGAAGTGCATTTTCTTTATTCGTTCGCCACAGGTTGACCAATGATTGTTTCACCCAAAAGAATGAACACAATGGCAACATCAGTAAAAACCAACATCACTGAGGAAAAGGTTATCACATGGTACATGGATTCCGTTCTGGAAAATGGAAAGGTACCCGAATCTGTTTATAAGTTTTGCAAGACACACAAAATTGGGGAGGACACTTTTTACGGTTTTTTTGGGTCCTTTGAGTCGATACAACAACGGATTTGGCACAAGTTTTTTGACAATACCATGGCTTTGCTGAACAAGAACAAGGAATACGGGACCATGTCCAATGAGGATAAAATGTTGACCTTCTTCTTTACCTTTTTTGAAAACCTGACCTTGAACCGCAGTTATGTTTTGTTCGCACTCAAGGAACATCGGTATGCCTTTGAAGGCCTGTCCCAATTGAAGGGATTACGGAAATCCTTCAAGGAATTTGCCACGGAACTGATCCATGAGCGTAATAAAGAAAAGAACCTTAAGGTCTTAAAATACAACGAGCCCCTATTTTCGGAGGGAGCTTGGTTACAGCTTTTGTTCTTGTTGAAGTTTTGGATGGAAGACAGTTCACCAGGTTTTGAAAAAACGGATATCGCCATAGAAAAATCCGTGACCACGATCTTTCAGATTTTTGAGAATACGCCTTTGGAAAAGATCATCGACTTTGGGAAGTTTCTGTATAAGGAAAAGTTTGTGTAGCTCCCTATGAAGACGTTGGACAAAATTCCTACGGGAAAGATAGAACGGGCGGGAAAATTGGTGACCACCGGTGTCAAGATCGGCGGGAATTATGTGAAGTATTATGGCAAAAAGCTTGTAAATCCTGACACTGCCAAAGAAGAACTGGACCAAGATAATGCCGCCGATATTTATGACGGACTGAAAAGTTTGAAGGGTAGCGCGTTAAAGGTGGCCCAAATGTTGAGCATGGAGAAAAACCTGCTACCGCGGGCCTACGTGGAGAAATTTTCCCTTTCCCAGTTTTCCGTTCCCCCATTATCGGCCCCGTTGGTCCGCAAGACCTTCAAAAAATACCAGGGCAAATATCCCGAGGACATCTTTGATCATTTCGAAAAGGATTCCGTGAATGCGGCAAGCATTGGTCAGGTGCATCGCGCCAGCAAGAATGGAAAGGCTTTGGCGGTAAAGATCCAATATCCGGGTGTGGCCGAAAGTATCAGTTCCGATTTGGCCCTTGTAAAACCTGTGGCCATTAAAATGTTCAACCTAAAGGGAAAGGACTCCGAGAAATATTTTAAGGAAGTGGAACATAAGCTGATCGAGGAGACCAATTATATTCTGGAATTGGAACAAAGCAGGGAAATCACCGAAGCCTGCGCCACGATCCCTGGTCTGGAATTCCCAAAATACTATCCCGAACTTTCCAGTGAACGTATCCTCACCATGGACTGGATGGAAGGGTTGCATTTGGGCGAGTTTACCAAAACCCGGTTTGATGCCGATTTAGGCAACCGATTGGGGCAGGCCCTTTGGGATTTTTACATGTTCCAGATTCATCACTTGAGAAAAGTACATGCCGATCCACACCCGGGAAATTTCTTGGTCAGTGAAAATGGACATTTAATAGCGATAGATTTTGGTTGCATCAAGGCCATACCAGATGAGTTCTATGTTCCATATTTTGAATTGGCGCACTTGGAAAATCTCAACAACGATGCAATTTTCATGGAAAAGCTCTATCAACTGGAAATCCTGACCCCAACGGATAGTGCAGAGGAACTGGAATTTTTCAAGGCGCTGTTCAAGGAAATGCTCAGTATCTTCACTTCTCCATTCAACAAAGAGGAATTCGATTTTGGGGATGCGGGCTTTTGGTCCAAGATTGCTGAGTTGAGCGAACGCTATTCAAAAGATGAGCAGATACGAAAGATGAACGGGAACCGTGGCTCCAAACATTTTCTGTATATGAACCGCACCTTTTTCGGACTTTATAATCTGCTTCATGATCTTGGAGCCCAGGTGAAAGTGAACCATTTTAAAAAGTACATGGTCTAATTTTGTTAATATATATCCAGTTCTTTGGATATATTTTTTACTTTTCCATTATTTAGCCTATACTTTTTTCAAAAATTTCTATTTAAGCAGTTTGCAATGTATAACTCAAGAATATCAGGATTAGGATTTTACGTGCCTGAGCGTGTGGTGACCAATGACGATTTATCCAAACTTATGGATACGAATGACGAATGGATTCAGGAACGCACCGGAATCAAAGAAAGACGTCATGTGGTAAAAGGGGAAGACACCACCACTTCCATGGGGGTTAAAGCTGCTGAAAAAGCCATTGAACGTGCCGGAATCGATAAGGATGAAATTGATTTTATCGTTTTTGCAACCCTTAGCCCGGATTATTATTTTCCTGGCCCAGGGGTTTTGGTGCAACGCGATCTTGGGTTACGCACGGTTGGCGCCCTCGATATTCGAAATCAATGTTCAGGGTTTGTATATGGTATTTCGGTGGCCGATCAATACATTAAAAGTGGGATGTACAAAAATGTACTCGTCATTGGATCCGAACTACATTCGCATGGACTGGACATGACCACTAGGGGTCGCGGAGTGTCGGTTATTTTTGGTGATGGGGCCGGAGCGGCTGTTTTAACCAGGGAAGAAGATCTTTCCAAAGGTATCCTGTCTACCCATTTGCATTCAGAAGGGCAACATGCCGAGGAACTTTCTTTGATCGCACCAGGGATGGGCAAAAGATGGGTAACCGATATCATTGCAGATGCCGATTCGGAGGACACTTCTTATTTTCCATATATGAACGGTCAGTTTGTGTTCAAAAATGCAGTGGTCCGCTTTAGCGAAGTGATCATGGAAGGCTTGCAAAAGAACAATCTTACCCCACAGGATATCGATATGTTGATTCCGCACCAGGCCAATTTGAGGATTTCCCAGTTCATTCAGAGTAAGTTCCGATTGTCCGATGACCAAGTATTCAACAACATCATGAAATATGGCAACACCACGGCCGCTTCCATTCCAATTGCCTTAACGGAAGCTTGGGAAGAAGGCAAGGTTAAAGAAGGTGACTTGGTGGTCTTGGCTGCCTTTGGTAGTGGCTTTACCTGGGGAAGTGCCATCATCCGTTGGTAGATTTCAACAAAAATTTACAAATGAAAACCCCGATCCAAAAGATCGGGGTTTTTTATTTGACGTCCTTGAAAGACTAACCAACCAACACTCTGACTAGGACCATCAAATTATTGTTATAGGATGCCACCGCCTCCTTGCTTGGTGTTGTCATCCCTTCTTTTACGCTGATTGGCCCTGTTCTTGCCACTTCCAAAGCGATAGGAAAGTCCCACATATACGTTGTTGCTTTCCCAGTTGAAGGCACCTTCCTGTGCATAGGGATAATCGCCTTCAAATGCAAAACGCATGGTGTTGAAAATATCATTGTAGTTAAAGCTGATGGTACCTTTGCCATCATCAAAACTATAGCGGGCACCCAAGTTCACGAAGTACATGGGGTTGGCATCAAATTGAATGGTCTTGTTTCTTCCACGATAAAAGCCAAATGCTTGTAAAGTCAATTTTTTGGTCACAGTGAAACTGTTGTTCATCCTAATGTTCCAGGCCGTGTTGTCCACTTCAACCTCTTCTGTAATAATATCGGCTTCAGTGGCATTAGGGTCGGTGGTATCCAACGTTTCAGAGAAACCTCTTTGTGTTTGGGAATACATATCAAAACTACCATTAACGCTCCACCATTTTAAAGGCTTGTAATTGCCGGATAGCTCCACACCATAGGCAGATGTTTTATCAAAATTGTCATAGGTAAGGATGGTCTTGTTCAAATCCAATCGATCCACATAAAGGGCCCTGTTGATTTCATCGGAAATACTACGGTAGAATACCCCTGAGGTAATGCTACCATTTTTAAGTCTTCTGGTGTAATTCAATTCATAGGAACTGGTAAACTGTGGTACCAAATTCGGGTTACCGAAGGAGGAGATCAAAGGAGTGGCAAATTCCCTGATAGGGTTTACTTGATCCAAACCAGGTCTATCCACCCTTCTGCTATAGCTCATTTGCACTTGGTCCTTTTCGTTTGGACTATACGTTACAAATGCCGAAGGATAAACCTGGGTATATTTATCGGTAAAAGCGCGAACGGCATTGGTGTCCGCTTTTACTTCCACATCCTCAATACGTACTCCCATTTGATAGGACCATTTTTTATAGGTCTGACCAAAAGTGGCATAAGCGGAGTAAATGTCCATGGCGTAAATGAACTTGGTGGAAGGAGTAGGAACCAAGGTGCCTTGAGAGTTAAAGGATTGTCCGGTTGATGAATAATCCACGTTTGATTCAAAATTCCTTGATTGTAGACCCAATTCCAATTTGGAAATGCTGTCCAAGGGGTTCACATAGTCCAAGTTGGCAGTGGTCTGTTCCCGCTTGGTGTCCACAAAATCCTTGTAATTAGGATAAACTGTGGCACCAACAGATCTAAAATCGGCATCTTGACCGCTATTGAAACGGTTGTGATCTACTTCCAGTTCTATGTTGTGGCCTTCTTTGCCAAAATCCAACTTGTAATCAAAATTGTATTGTTCGCTGGTATTGTCGGAAAGGTCATCAAAATATTGGGTCAAATTGTTCGATGGGGATTCCATATAGTCAATGGCAACGGTTCCATACCCCTTTCCATCATAAATGTTCTGATTGGTGAAGAAGGAGATGGTGTTCTTTTCGTTCAAGTAAAAATCAAACCCCAATTTATACAAATGCGACTTGTTATTGTTGAGGAAATCAAATTTTTGGCGTGAATTTTCATCCACCCTTAAAATGCTTCCGTCGTTTACCCATTTACCGATATTGTTGCCATAGTTTCCATAGAAATTGAACTTGCCGTTACGGTAGTTCAAATCAATGGAGCTGTTGAATTTGGCCTCGATTCCTTTGGTAAGGCCAAGGCTCACATTTCCGTTGAAACCAATGTTGGCGTTTTTGTGTAAGACAATGTTGATGATACCACTCATCCCTTCAGGATTGTACTTGGCAGATGGGTTGGTGATCAGTTCAATGGATTTAATGGAAGTGGATGGAATCTGTTTCAACAACTGAGCAACGGGCACGTTGGAAAGCTTTCCGTCGACCATTACACGAACGTTGGAATTGCCTCTTAAGGTGATGTCCCCGGTCTGGGCATCCACGTTTACAGAAGGGATGTTGTTCATGATATCCGAGGCGGAGGCTCCGGAAGTGGTCAAATCCTTGCCCACATTGATTACCTTTCTGTCCACCCGTTGTTCTATGGTCGTTTTTTCGGCCACCACTTCAACGCCTTCCAGGTTTTGGGTTTCTTCCACCAAGGTGATGGTACCTAGGTTCAGATTTCGTTTGTCCTTGTTAATGACCAGTTTTTGGGAATACGTTTTGTAACCGATATACTGTACTTCAAAAATGAAATTTCCGTCAGGGAGTTTTTTAATGTCGAAAGTACCGTCATCTAAAGTGATGCCACCGGTAATGGTTTCAGAACCATCTTCTGATTTAATGACCACCGCTGCATAGGCAACAGGTTGTTGGAGGGTATTGTCAATTACCTTTCCCGAGATGGAGCCCAAGGCATTCTCAGGATCTGTGGTATTTGCATGTGTTGGAAATAAAGTGCACGAAAGGAGCGCAAAAAGTAAGGTCAACTTTTTCATGAGTTGTTCGTTTTTTGATTGATGAATTCGATTGATTGATGATATAGTTAAGACGCCATTGGCTGCAGAATGTTACAGGTTCAGCTCATTTTAACATTCTTTAACAAATGAAAACCTGTAAGATGTTGATTGTAAGGATATCACCTTAAAAAAGACTAAAGAGAAAGTTTTAAAAAGAAGAAACCCCGGTAAAAAATACCGGGGTTGATACATTGATAAGCTATACTAAACACTAACCATTAACTATAAAAAATACAGTCTTACCAATGAAATTTTTATATATACAATAGACGTGAATTTTTTATTATCGTTACAGTCTATTATTAAGTTTAACACTAAAATTAACAAATGACAAAAACACTTGTTTTTGGGGTTTCTACAAACCCGGGAAGATACAGTAACATGGCAGTTCGTAGGCTAGTCGATCAAAGAATTGAAACGGCCGCGTTTGGGATACATGGGGGAACTGTATCAGGAGTACAAATTAAAGACAACTTGGTTGATTTTCAAAATATTGATACCGTAACTTTATACCTGAACCCTTCCCGCCAAAAGCAGTATTATAAAAAAATAGTGGATTTGCGGCCCAAACGGGTGATTTTCAACCCAGGAACCGAAAATCCGGAATTCTATGAAATCCTTGAAAAGGAAGGCATAAAAGTGGAGGCTGCCTGTACTTTGGTGCTGTTGGCTACCGGACAATACTAGGCTCCAATTCCTTTTTTCTGATCAACCATAGCCCAAAAAAGGTCAGCAATCCATTAAGAGGCAACAGTTCATAACCCATTTGGTACCCACCTAAATAGGAGGCTGGGATGTTGGCCACTAAAATGATAGTGGTAACCGATAATACCGCCACGATCCATACATAAGCATCCTTGATCTTATGTTTGGTGAAAATTCCAAAGGAAAATAGCCCCAACAAAGGGCCATAAGTGTATCCGGCTACCGTTAGAAGACTATCGATCACATTACTGCTCAAAATATATTTAAAGGCGATGATGACCGCAATCAGCATCACACTCATCCCCACGTGGGTCTGTTTCCGTATTTTTTTCTGTTCGTTTTCTTCTTTATGCTGAACGTTGAGAAAATCCACACAGAATGAGGTGGTCAATGAAGTAAGGGCACTATCGGCACTACTGTAGGCCGCAGCAATCAATCCCAGCATAAAAGTGATGGACAGGGCCAGTCCCAGTCCACTATTCAGCGCAATTTCGGGGAACAACAAGTCAGTTTTTGGGGTGCCGTCCATCAAAGGAATGACCACTCCGTTGCGTTTGGCATAAATGAACAACAAAGCACCCAACAGCATGAACAAAAAGGTGACCCCTACCAAAACGAAACTGAAAGAAACCATATTCTTTTGGGCATCTTTCAACGATTTGCAGGTAAGGTTTTTTTGCATCATGTCCTGATCTAGCCCGGTCATACAAATGGTCACGAACATGCCACCCACAAAGGATTTTATAAAATAATTTCGACTCAAAAAGTCATCGGTAACCAAAAAGGAACTATAGTTTTTCAGTTCTTCCGACTTTAAGAACTCCCCAAAGCTCCAACCCAATTCCTGGTTGATGAAGATGATGGAAAGGATAACGGCCACTATCATGAAAAGGGTCTGTAGGGTATCGGTCCAAACAATGGTTTTGATTCCACCTTTATTGGTGTAGATCCAGATCAATAAAATGGAGATGACCACTGTAAACTCAAAACGAACACCCAATCCATCAAAAACGAACTGCTGTAAAACAATGGCAACCAAATACAACCGGAAGGCTGCGCCTAAAACTCGGGATAGAAAAAAGAAGAAGGCCCCGGTTTTATGGCTGACCTTTCCAAAACGTTCCGCCAAGTATTCGTAAATAGAGGTAAGGTTGTACTTATAATAAAGGGGCAGTAAAACAAAGGCTACCACAAAATATCCAAAAAGATATCCTATCACAACCTGCATGTAGGTAAAATGGATATCGTTGACCCAGCCTGGCACCGAAATAAATGTAACCCCTGACAATGAGGCGCCTACCATCCCAAAGGCCACCAGATACCAAGGCGATTGTTTGCCGGCCTTGAAAAAATCAGCGTTCGAATCATTTTTTCCGGTAAAGTAAGAGATCAATATAAGCACCAAGAAATAAGCACCTATAAGCAAGAGAATCTGTGTGGC
>JASBTS010000235.1 GCA_030148305.1 Allomuricauda sp.
GATCAGCAGAAAGATCTTATTGAGCGCCTTGGTGCGTTAAGGAGGTATCTTTGACATCGATGCCAAACTTATTGAAATAGAGAACGAGGAAGAAAAAACACTCGAACCCGGTTTTTGGGACAATCCACAAGAAGCCCAAATTCAAATGCAGACCCTGAAATCCAAAAAGAAATGGGTAGAAGACTTTAACGAGGCCAAGGCCTTGGTTGGAGATCTTGAAGTCCTTATGGAATTTCAACAGGCAGGTGAAGTTACCGAAATTGAAGTGCAACAGCAGTTTGACAAGGCCTTTGATTTGATCGAGAATCTTGAGTTCAAGAACATGCTCTCAGATGAAGGGGATGAACTTACGGCCGTGCTTCAGATCACTGCGGGTGCCGGAGGTACGGAAAGCTGTGATTGGGCCTCCATGCTGATGCGGATGTATCTGATGTGGGCCGAGAAGCATAAATATAAAGTCAAGGAACTCAACTATCAGGAAGGTGATGTGGCCGGTGTAAAAACTGTTACTCTTGAGATTGAAGGCGAGTATGCTTTCGGATGGTTGAAGGGCGAAAACGGCGTTCATCGTTTGGTCCGCATCTCCCCTTTTGATAGCAATGCCAAAAGACACACTTCGTTTGCCTCCGTTTATGTATATCCCTTGGTTGATGATACCATCGAGATCGAGATCAATCCTGCCGATATTGAAATCACCACGGCACGTTCCAGCGGCGCTGGTGGACAAAATGTCAATAAAGTGGAAACGAAAGTACAGTTGTTCCACAAGCCTACAGGTATACAAATTTCTTGTTCCGATTCCCGTTCCCAGCACGACAATAGGGCAACGGCCATGAAAATGCTGAAATCCCAGTTGTACGAAATAGAACTTAGGAAAAAGCAGGAAGCAAGGGCTGAAATAGAATCTTCCAAAATGAAGATCGAGTGGGGATCACAGATCCGAAACTACGTAATGCACCCATACAAATTGGTGAAGGATGTGCGGACTGCTGAAGAAACTGGTAATGTGGATGCAGTAATGGACGGGGATATCGATGCCTTTTTGAAGGCCTATCTCATGATGATGGGGCAAAAAGAAGAAAAATAAAATGATCAAGATTTATCATAATCCGCGATGCGGGAAGTCAAGGGAAGGATTGCAAATTTTAGAGCATTCAGGGAAAGATTTCAAAATCATCAAATATTTGGAAGATGTTCCAACAAAGGAAGAACTTCAAGATTTGATTGGATTATTGGGTGTTTCCCCTCTTGATTTGGTCCGCCAAAACGAATCCATCTGGAAAGAAAAATACAAGGGGAAGAAATTATCGGACGATGCCATTTTAAAAGCCATGATAGATAATCCTAAACTAATTGAAAGACCAATTGTAGTAGCCGGAAATAAAGCGGTTATCGGTCGGCCTCCAGAAAAAATCAATACCTTGCTATCCGATTGAAAACCAGTGTAAATTAACAGGGTATTTGAAGTAGAATCAATACTAAATCATATCTTTAACATATGAAAAATATAAAGACCCTTATCGTTTTGTCATTCATTGTAGGATTTTCTGCAATAACAGAAGTGGCTGCGCAGTATGGCTATGGTTACGGCGGATATGGTTCTCCATACGGTAGCCGATATGGCAGGGGACAAAGTATGATCCCTAATGCCGGGCCTACAGAATCCAAAAAAGATGAAACGCCACCAACGGCCGAGGAAATAGTTGACGCCCAAATGCCATCCATTACAGAGGAACTCACATTAGATCCTTTTGAACAGGCAGTTGTTCGGACCGCTTTGGTTCAATCGGTACAGAAGAAAATTGAAATTCAGATTTTGGAACTGGAACCCTTGAAAACAAAAGAAGAATTCGAAAAGATTGATCGCAATACACAAGAGGAACTGAAAATGGGTCTACCCGAAGACAAGTATAATGCTTTTATAGCCCTTCAGGAAAACAGTTTCAAAGCTGACAAAAAGAAGAAAAAGAAGAATAAAAAAGATTAACAATTCTTTAAGGTCATTCGCAGGGACAAATATGTTGTTGAGAGACAAATATTTCGTCCCTTCTTTTTTTCCCTACATTTTTGCGGCACTAAAATTAAACTATGCACAGGATTATTATCCCGTTGCTGTTCCTGACGCTATCAACCATTCAAGGTCAAGTACGGCAAAACCAACAAAATATAACCATTTCCGGTAAAGTTGTGGATGCGGATTCCGGACAACCACTGGAATATGCCACTTTTGTACTTCAGCAAACAGATAGCCCTGATAAGGTTACCGGTGGCATTACCGATACCTCTGGGGAGTTTTCCATTGAAACCGCTCCAGGAAAATACAACATTAGGGTTGAGTTCCTTTCCTTCAAAACCTATTCGTCCAACGGACAAACCTATACTGCTTCAACTAACTTGGGAACCATTAAACTGGAAGCCGATGTTGCCCAATTGGAAGCAGTTGAAGTGGTTGGGGAACGCACTACAGTCGAGGTCCGTCTCGATAAAAAAATCTATAATATTGGTAAGGACATCACCACCAGTGGTGGTAACGTAAGCGATGCTTTGAACAACATCCCATCCGTTTCTGTGGATGTGGAAGGTGCCATTAGCCTTCGTGGGAATGACAACGTTCGCATCTTGATCAATGGGAAACCTTCCGCTTTGGCCGGTTTCGGTTCTACGGACATCCTTCAACAATTACCTGCGGATGCCATTGAAAAAGTAGAGGTGATCACCAGTCCATCAGCACGTTATGACGCAGAAGGAACAGCTGGTATCTTGAACATCATATTGAAGAAAGAAAAAACCTTGGGAATCAATGGTACCGTGAATACCACTGTTGGGATTCCGTTCAATGCCAGGGTCACTTCCAACTTCAACATTAGAACCGAAAAGTTCAATATTTTCAACACACTTGGTTATTTCCACAGGGAGTCTCCAGGAGGTGGAAAAAATGACAACCGCTATTTTTCCGATACCAGCGATTATGACAGGATTATTGAAGACCGTGATACAAATCGTGACGATGATGGTTTCAATGTCAATATTGGGATGGAATATTTCCTGACCGATAAATCATCCATTACCGGTAGCTTTTTCTACAGATGGTCTGATGAGAACAACGTTACTGAAAACGACAACCAACGATTTATTGACGAGAATTTGGACAGCAGGACGCTGCGTACCGAAGATCAGGCCCAAAAGGAAAATAGCCGTCAATTCTCTTTGAATTACACCAACAACATCAATGATGATGGTCAAAAATTGACTGCAGATCTGCAGTACTCCTATGACAATGAGGACGGATTGACCGGGATTCAGGAAAACAACACCTTTCCGAACTCTGATTTGTTGGCCCTTGAAAATATTTACGAAAAACAATCAGAGGAACAATTTTTGGCACAAGCCGATTATGTACTTCCCATGGGCGATGCCCAATTTGAAGCCGGTTACCGTGGTACCTTCAAAAAGGAGATCAACGATTATTTGCTGGACCAGTATGATACCATTTCAGGCGAATTTGTTACCAACGATGATTTGACCAATGTTTTCACCTACCGTGAGAACGTGAATGCGCTTTACACCCAATATGGGAACAAATATGGCAAGTTTTCCTTCTTGATGGGATTACGTTTGGAGAACACCCAATTAAAGGGAAATGTAGATGCCAATATTGATAGCGAGGCCCTTCAAGAAATTGTGGGTCAGGATGTTGACCTGAATTTTGATAAAAATTATTTGGGCCTTTTTCCAACGGTAAACCTTATTTTCGAACTGTCCCAAACCCAAAACATTTCAATTGGATACAACCGTAGGATCAACAGGCCACGTGGTTGGTTCATCAACCCATTTCCATCCCGATCTAGTAGAACCAATGTTTTTCAAGGAAATCCTGACTTGGATCCAGCCTACGCCAATGCATATGATGTGGGCTATATGAAAAGATGGAAGAAACTGACCTTGACCACTTCGGTATATTATCAAAAGGAAACAAGATCTTTTGAATTCATCAGTGAAGAAGCTGGTGTAACTTCTGATGGCATCCAGATTATTAGATCGGTTCCCATCAACCTATCCACCAACGAGCGAATCGGTGCAGAAGCAGGAGTAATCTATAGCCCTGCCAAGTGGTGGAGATTGAACAGTAGCTTCAACTTCTTTACCTTCACTTCAGATGGAGAATTCAATGGGGTTGAATACGGAACCACCAATACCAGCTGGTTTTCTAGATTAAGCTCCAAGTTTACCCTGCCTGCCAAGATTGAACTACAGGCCAATTCCTTCTACATGGGTCCGAGGCAAACTGCCCAAAGCAGCACCAAAGGAATGTTCTCTTTGAATTTGGCCATGAGCAAGGATATTTTCAAGGAGAAAGGAACGCTCTCATTGAATGTTAGTGACGTGTTCAATTCCAGAAAGAGAAGGTCTTTTACGGAAACGGCAAATTTTTCATCGGATAGTGAATTCCAGTGGAGAAAAAGACAAATAAACCTATCGTTCATTTACCGCTTCAACCAACCGAAGGAAAGGAACAATAGACGAGGACAACAACCAGAGGATAACGATGAAGAAAGACAATTTCAAGGATAAACCAACCAACTAAACTAAGCGAAAAAAGAAGCTGTAATGGCTTCTTTTTTTATTTGAAATGTTTTCTAAAAAAGAGGTGTTGATCTAGGGTTATCCGGAATTGAGTTGGATAGAAAAAGTACACAATCAGGGAGATTCCCTGAAACAAAAAAGAAGCCAATTTGGCTTCTTTTCTTTATTCTTTAAGTCTGGCCGCTTGTCTGGCCTCCTTTTTTTCTTTGTACAATTCCCTAAGGTTACCGACCAACCAATAAGGTACTACGAAGGTCAATAAGAAAATCATCAACCAAAAACCTATGGTTAAAATCGTTAAAAAAGCTAGAAAACCTAAATACTGGTCAAATTCAAACATTTTTTTTCCTTTAGATGTAACAAAGATACAATGAAAAAATAGTTTTAAACAAGGGCTCTTTTAAATTTTATGTGTTTTTGGATCCAAAAATCCGCTTCCTTAAGGTGCCAAATGCGGCCACGATTCCAACAGCTATCACTTTCCAAAATTTCAACAGGGCTGCAAAGAATCCAACCTTGGCCAGTACCTTGCCTGCAATCAAGCCCCCTATCCCATAGGCCGCTACTTCGTCAAAATCAGGGTTAAAATCAGAATATCGATTTCCAGGATTGAATTCCGCACTGGAAATGACCCTATCAATGTTGTTCTGCACCATGGGCAACTTGTCCATATCACTGATGGCATTCAAGTTTAAATACCCTTTTCTGCCCAAAACCCTAATGTTATAATTAAGAGTATTCATTTCCATTCCTTCAAATTTGATCTCTTTGGCCCAGTGCAGTTTTTTTGATGATTGATCATAAAATGGTTCTGCTGCCCAACCTACAATCTCGGCGGTTGGATATCCAAGTTTTGTGCGCTCCTTGTTTTCTTCGATGGCACTTTCCTGCATATCTTCCATTAAATCATCATAGTCAATATCATCGGCATCGGCATCATCAATGTATCCCTCCTCGGAATACGTGATTTCTATGGCATAGGTAAAATTATCTCCCACCACAGAAATGTCCTCAGGAAAAAGCATTCCCATGGTTTCCGAAGGTGGATTGCCCCAAAGGTCGGTAAGTACCTGTTGACTTTGTTCGGCATTCAAAAATTTGAAACCTTCAGGGACATGTAACGTGGCCAGATCATTCCCTAATGGGATACTACCCTTCTGAAAGGTATAGGAATTGTTGATGCTGTCCATAATTTGTTGGTAAGCCGCTTCATCCAATTCTATATTGGTCTCGGTGGTATCCGTTTGAGAAAAGGCATGGGAGATAGTAAGCAAAAATGCTAAAATGGTTAGTTTTTTCATGATTGGTATTTAATGTTGATCTCAATTAAATCATTATTGATGAAAGAAAAAAACTACAATCTTAATTTTAGTTGAAAAGCAATATTATTTGGCTGACTTTTACTTATGCGGATATGATGGATTATCTTTGTAGAAGAACAAAATCTTCTTATTCCAATGAGTTTCAGAATAGAAAAAGACACCATGGGCGAGGTTAAAGTGCCCGCGGACAAATATTGGGGCGCCCAAACGGAACGTTCCCGCAACAATTTTAAAATCGGTCCAGCGGCTTCCATGCCAATGGACATCATCTACGGATTTGCCTATCTGAAAAAGGCGGCGGCTTATGCCAACCATGAACTTGGTGTGCTTAGCGCAGAGAAAAGGGATTTGATTGCACAGGTTTGTGATGAAATCTTGGAAGGCAAGTTGGACGACCAATTTCCATTGGTAATCTGGCAAACCGGTTCTGGGACCCAAAGCAATATGAATGTGAACGAGGTCATTGCCAACAGGGCACATGAGATTGCCGGGAAGAAAATCGGGGAAGGTGAAAAAACCATCCAACCAAATGATGATGTGAACAAAAGTCAATCTTCCAATGATACTTTTCCAACCGGCATGCACATTGCGGCCTACAAAAAGATTGTGGAAGTAACCATTCCCGGGGTGGAACAATTGAAAAATACGTTGGACAAAAAATCCAAAGAATTCAAGAACGTCGTAAAAATTGGTAGGACACACTTGATGGATGCCACTCCCCTAACCTTGGGACAAGAATTTTCAGGTTACGTTTCACAATTGGAGCATGGTATTAAAGCATTGAAGAACACCCTTTCCCATTTGAGTGAATTGGCCTTGGGAGGAACAGCAGTGGGTACCGGATTGAACACACCAAAGGGCTATGATGTTTTGGTGGCCAAATATATCGCCCAATTTACGGGTCAACCTTTCATTACTGCACCAAACAAATTTGAGGCCTTGGCCTCCCATGATGCAATTGTAGAGAGTCATGGTGCCTTGAAACAATTGGCCGTTTCCCTGAACAAGATTGCGAATGATATCCGTATGATGGCCTCCGGTCCACGTTCTGGAATTGGGGAAATCATCATTCCAGCCAATGAACCTGGTAGTTCTATCATGCCGGGAAAAGTGAACCCAACCCAATGCGAGGCCCTGACCATGGTTTGTGCCCAGGTAATGGGTAATGATGTGGCCATAAGTGTTGGAGGCACCCAAGGACATTATGAACTGAACGTGTTCAAGCCTGTTATGGCTGCCAACATTTTGCAATCAGCCCAATTGTTGGGAGATGCCTGCGTTAGCTTTGACGAACATTGTGCTATCGGCATTGAGCCCAACCATGAAGTAATCAAAACCCTTTTGAACAATTCTTTGATGTTGGTTACGGCCCTTAATACCAAAATTGGATACTATAAGGCTGCAGAAATTGCCAATACCGCCCATAAAAACGGTACCACTTTAAAAGAAGAAGCGGTTAACCTGGGCTATGTAACCCCTGAGGAATATGATGCTTGGGTACGTCCTGAGGATATGGTTGGAAGTTTGAAGTAATTAGATTCAAAAAAATAACTAATAAAAAAGGCCCGTCCAAATTTGGACGGGCCTTTTATTTATGATGGATAGTGTGTATTATTTCAACTCAAACTTGGAGGTACCCAACAATTTCAATTTGTTGTCATAAACATTTACCATGTAGTTACCTTTTTGGTAATCACCAGCAGGTTTGTTCACGTAGTCACATACATCCAAAGAATCATTTTCGTAGTAGAAATTGGTTCCTTTGCTGTAGGTGATAGATGCACCGGCATCAGTAGTCTTGGAATATCCGTCACCAAGTACGTTACCTTGTGGCCCCAATACTTCGATATAGAATTCTCTGTCGCCAGCTTCAGCGATAGTGTTGCTAGCTACAGTGAAACAAACTTTAAGTTTATCGGTAGCTTTTGCTCTTTGGGTAGAAACCAATTTACCGCTAGTTCTTTCTTTTACAGCATCTACACTGATAGTAGAAAGGTTAAGGGCAGAACCTCTTTCAACAGCATCGGCCAATTGGGTATTCTGTACGATCAAAGAATCGTTGAAAACGGTTTGTTTTTCCAATTCTACGAAAGTACTGTCCCTTTGCATGGCCAACAAAGTGTTGGATTGGGTCAAAGAATCTACTTGTCTCAATAGTTTTTCCCTTTCTTCCTTAAGAACGCTTACTTGTCTTCTGTATCTAGAAAGAGAAGCGATGTCAGCTTTCATAGTTTGTACAGAGTCAATGTACTTAGCGATGTTGTCCCTTGCAGCAACCAATTCTTCGTTGGTAGCGTTGCTTTCCAAAATGGCCTTGTCATACTCGGATTTCAAGTTGTTCAAGTCCTCAACAACCAATTCTTTCTCTTGGGTAAGAGCATCAGTTGTTTTCTTTTTGTCCTGGTAAAGGCTCACTGTATAGATAATGGTTCCCAAAAGAACTACACCCAATAACCCGGCAATTACCTTCAATCCATTGTTATTGCTTTTTGTTTCAGTCATAACTTTTTGATTTAATTGATTCTCGTTTAAATGTTTTGATCAATTGTGTTTGGTTTATATACGCATGAGATGTTCATTTGGATTATTTCCCTAAAAAAATTTGTAAAAAAAATCATCATAATGTTAGAGAAACCTTATTTTTAAAGGAATCCAAAAAAATAACCATGAAAAGAATCTTGCCATTCATAGTGCTGATATTGTTTATTTCCTGCAAGAAAAACAAAGCACAAAGCGAAGAAACTACCGATACAGCTACCGAAATGGAGGTTGAAGCCCCTGCGGATGCCACCATCATTCCAATCGAACATGCCACTGCCATTTTGGAATGGAACGGCAATACCATATATATGGACCCAGTTGGAAGTAAAGAACAATATGAAGGTCAAAAACCACCAACCCTGATTTTGATCACGGATATCCATGGAGATCATTTCAGTATGGAAACGTTACAAATATTGGATACGGTTAAAGCAACCGTGATTGCTCCAAAAGCGGTGGCCGATCAAATTCCTGCCGATTTTAGATCTCCCGTTATCGTGATGAACAATGGCGAGATCAAGAATTTCTCCGGAATTACTGTCGAGGCCATCCCCATGTACAATCTTAGGGAAGAAGCTCTCAACTTTCACACCAAGGGAAGAGGTAATGGGTATGTACTGACACTTGGTAAAGAACGCTTGTATTTTTCGGGGGATACAGAGGATATTCCTGAAATGAGGGCTCTACAAAATATTGATAAGGCCTTCGTTTGTATGAACCTACCTTTTACCATGATGGAAGCAAGCGCCGCTGATGCCGTATTGGAATTCAAACCGAAAGAGGTGTACCCTTATCATTATAGAGGCCGTCCTGATGTGAGCGACGTAGTCAAATTCAAGACCTTGGTGAACGAAGGTGATCCCAATATCAAGGTAGTGCAATTGGATTGGTATCCCAAAGACGATTTCTAACCCTTTATAATAATACCGCCTTTTTGGCGTTAGGATAACAGACTATTAACCAAATCAAATACTTGACCATGGCCCCCAAATCCCATGTTTTCGTAGTTGCGGTGATGTTATTTGCCGTTCAAACTACCTTCGCTTTTCAGTGTGATGCTTTTTATTCCAAGGTGACCTACGCGCTCAACCATTGTAAAAAGGCAATGACTGCCACCAATTTTGAACACCAGATGTACTATGCCGAACGAGCATGGGATGCATTGGACAAGGCAAAAGCCTCTAAAGGTGATTGCGATTGTGCCAAAGCTGATGAAAAAAACATCGATGCAATGGAATCCTTGGACAAGGCCATTGAACCTTCAGATTGGGAAGCAGGCCGGTTCTTTACCAAAAAAGCCCAGGCCCAGATCGGTGAACTGATCACCTTCCTTGATGAATGTACCTTGGGTGTCTCCAATATCACAGTTGTGGATACCGATACCGCCATCATGGAAAATGAGGCACATCCTCAAATAGAAGAAACAGAGAGTGTAAATACCATGGAGTTGGAGATGATCAAAATCTTTGACAGACACTCACAGGATAAATTAAAATCTGCGGAAAACGCCATTGCCCAATTGGTTGAACTATCGAAAACCATTGGTAGCAATCCAGCTCAGGATAGCGGTGTCCCCAATAATTTGGCGGCCCACCAAAAAGCTTATCTGGAAAAAGCCAAAAAATTACTGGAAGAGGGAATCAAAAATCTCGGCGGAGAAGAATAATCCTCTTTTTATCTTATCAACTTTTTATACTTGATGCGCTTGGGCATGATATCACCGCCCAAGCGTTTCTTTTTGTTCTCCTCGTAATCCGAGAAGGATCCTTCAAAGAAATACACCTGTGAATCTCCTTCAAAAGCTAGAATGTGGGTACAGATCCTGTCCAGGAACCACCTATCGTGCGAAATGATCACGGCGCAACCGGCAAAGTTTTCCAAACCTTCTTCCAAGGCACGTAACGTATTTACATCCAAATCGTTGGTAGGCTCATCCAAAAGTAAAACGTTGCCTTCTTCCTTTAAGGTCATGGCCAAATGAAGTCGGTTCCTTTCCCCACCGGATAACATATTCACCTTTTTGTTCTGTTCGCTTCCCGAGAAATTAAAACGGCTCAAATAAGCCCTAGAATTTACCTGCTTGCCTCCCATCATCACCAATTCCTGTCCATCACTAAAGTTTTCCCAAATGGTTTTTTCAGGGTTGATGTTGGAATGACTTTGGTCCACATAGGCAATCTTGGCGGTGTCCCCTACAACAAATTCACCTTTATCTGGGGTTTCTTCCCCCATGATCATTCTAAAAATGGTGGTCTTACCAGCACCGTTGGGTCCAATGATGCCCACAATGCCGGCTTGGGGAAGGTTGAAGTTCAATTCTTCATACAACAATTTATCGCCAAAAGCTTTGCTTACTCCTTTTGCCTCAATAACGTTTGTTCCCAAACGGGGGCCATTGGGGATATAGATCTCCAAGTTCTCCTCTATTTGTTTTTGATCTTGACTGAGGAGTTTGTCATAATTTTTTAGACGGGCCTTTTGTTTTGCCTGACGGCCTTTGGCTCCTTGACGTACCCATTCCAACTCACGCTCCAATGTTTTTTGCCTTTTGGAAGCCTGCTTACTTTCTTGTGCCAATCGCTTGGCTTTCTGATCCAACCAGCTGGAATAGTTCCCTTTCCATGGGATACCTTCTCCCCTGTCCAGTTCCAAAATCCAACCAGCCACATTATCCAAGAAATAACGGTCGTGGGTTACAGCGATCACGGTACCTTTATATTGGGCCAAGTGGTGCTCCAACCAGTGAACGGATTCTGCATCCAAGTGGTTGGTAGGTTCATCCAACAACAATACATCCGGCTCTTGCAACAACAGACGGCAAAGCGCAACGCGCCTTTTTTCACCTCCCGAAAGCACACTGATTGGTTTATCAGGTTCCGGGGTTCGAAGCGCATCCATCGCAATCTCCAACTTGGTATCAAGTTCCCAGGCGTTGGTTGCATCAATCTTATCTTGCAAAGCCGCTTGCTTGTCCATCAGCTTTTGCATCTTGTCCGGATCTTCATACACTTCGGGCAACCCGAACATATCATTGATCTGGTTGTATTCGTCCAAAATGGCAACAGTATCGGCAACTCCTTCTTTTACCACTTCCAAAACAGTCTTGCTTTCATCAAGAAGCGGTTCCTGCTCCAAATATCCTACCGTATATCCTGGTGAAAAAACCACATTTCCCTGGTAGTTTTTATCTACTCCGGCAATAATCTTCAACAAGGTTGATTTACCAGATCCATTGAGACCCAGTATACCAATTTTTGCCCCGTAGAAAAAACTGAGATAAATATTTTTGAGTACTGGGGTATTGGCCGTTTTATAGGTCTTGGTAACCCCGGACATTGAAAAAATGACCTTTTTATCGTCTGACATTTGGTTTTAATTAAAGTGTTATGAAAAATTGGGACTAGACCCTCCCCTTCAGCGCGTTGAATACCCACGCCACGGCAAAAAATCCGATACCTACAGCAGCGAAACCATATCCCGCCACTTCATCATATTTAAATGCCCCAAGTGCTATCATTCCAATTCCCACAAAAATCATAATCCATGTGGCCCATGCGAGCACCGTGTTCTTGTTCATTCCCATTGTCTGTAGTTCTGAAGAGGTCCAAATATCGTAAAAAATGAACTAATGCAAAGGCTATGTCAAGGATTAAGTTTCAAATGGAAACGTAATTCCGCATTTTTCACGAATAGTGTCCAGCAATTCCGACAGATCCAGACTATTTTGATGCGACCAGAGATCACTTTGGACCTTTTTGGCTCTCATACATTCATGCACCTCCATAATCTCGTGGTAGTATCCAATCCCTGTTGGTGGCATACGAAATTCTTGCTCCTTTCCGTCTTTGATCAATCTATAACCATCGGCCTCATGCCATCTAGAATTCAACAACAATTCTCCCTTTTCACAAGATACTTCGGCTATCATACTAGACCGACTGGTCAGACCGGAATACAGTACCGCTTGAGCTTGACCGTAATCAAAAATCATACTGGTCTGGAGCTCCGTTCCATTGGAATGGAAATTGGAAGTAGCCAAAATCTTGTCCGGCATTCCCAATAATAAGTATGCTAAAAAAACGGGATAAATTCCAATATCCAATAAAGAACTTGAAGCTAGGTCAAGATTCCAAATTCTGGAACTTTCATCCCTATCCAAAGCGTAAAAGGCAAAATCGGCGTGTAAATAACAAAGTTTGCCCAACTCTTCGTCATCAATCATTTGCTTCACCTTTTGGATGGTAGGGTTAAAACGTGACCACATGGCTTCCATCAAGAAAACGTTGTTCTTTTTTGATGCAGCCACCATTTTTTCCACTTCTTCCCTACTAATACCTAATGGTTTCTCACAAAGAATATGTTTTCCATGTTCCATGGCCATTATGGCCAAATCTTTATGAAAATTATGTGGTGTGGCTATGTAAAGCACATCTACCTCGGGAGATTGAAACAGTTCTTCATAACTACCAAAAATGTGTGGCACATTAAATTCTTTGGCGAACTCCTGAGCCCTTACCAGATTTCTTGATCCTACTCCTGTTAGTTCCGCATCATGGACCAGTTTCAGGTCCGACATAAATTTGCGTGCTATTTTTCCCGGGCCAACAACGCCCCATCTGATTTTGCTTTCCATATATCCCAAAAGTAATGATTATAACTCCTTATCTTTAGCCGACTAAACGAATTTGGACAAAATGGACCTTACCTTCAATAAAAACGAAGACCATAATAAGCTAAAGCTCTCCGAGTTAAGAAGAAGACTTGCCGAAGTGAAACTGGGTGGCGGTAAAAAAAGGATTGAAAAACTGCACGCACAAGGTAAAATGACGGCCCGGGAGCGTATCGATTATTTATTGGACAAAAATGCCCCCGTAATCGAAATTGGCGCCTTTGCAGGTGATGGTATGTATGCGGAGCATGGTGGCTGCCCTTCCGGAGGTGTAGTAGTAAAGATAGGCTATGTAAAAGGTAAACAATGCGTGGTGGTTGCCAACGATGCCACTGTTAAGGCTGGGGCCTGGTTTCCTATAACCGGAAAGAAGAATTTAAGGGCACAGGAAATTGCGATGGAAAACAAGCTACCCATCATCTACTTGGTGGACAGTGCAGGGGTATACCTCCCGATGCAGGATGAAATTTTTCCGGACAAGGAACATTTTGGTCGCATTTTCAGGAACAATGCCATCATGAGCAGTATGGGAATTACCCAAATTGCCGCGGTCATGGGAAGCTGTGTGGCCGGGGGCGCCTATTTGCCCATTATGAGTGATGAAGCGTTGATCGTAGACAAAACCGGAAGCATTTTTTTGGCGGGGAGTTATTTGGTGAAAGCCGCTATTGGAGAAAGTATTGACAATGAAACGCTAGGTGGGGCTACTACCCATTCGGAGATAAGCGGTGTAACTGATTATAAAGCTGCGGATGACAAGGATGCATTGGACAAAATAAAAAATATTGTGGGCAAAATCGGGGATTTTGAGAAAGCGGGCTACAATAGGATCGATGCCAAATCACCCATTGATAATCCAGAGGATATTTACGGACTTTTGCCTTCATCCCGAAGTGATCAATATGATATGTTGGAAATCATTAAACGGTTGGTGGACAATTCAGAATTTGAACAATACAAAGAGGGTTATGGCAAAACCATTTTGACAGGCTACGCCCGGATTGACGGCTGGGCCGTAGGCATTGTGGCCAATCAACGCAAAGTGGTGAAGACCAAACAAGGAGAAATGCAATTTGGAGGCGTAATCTATTCCGATTCAGCAGATAAAGCCACTCGTTTTATTGCCAATTGCAATCAAAAGAAGATTCCATTGGTCTTTCTTCAAGATGTTA
>JASBTS010000130.1 GCA_030148305.1 Allomuricauda sp.
ATTTGGCTTTCCTTGATTGCCATTGCCGGTAACGGTTTCAGTGTGCTATTGTTGAAAAAGGATTCGGAGCACAATATGAACATGAAGTCGGCCTATCTGCATTTGTTAACAGATATGATGGCTTCGGTAGCCGTTTTGGTCGGTGGTATTTTGATGAAGTTTTACCAAATCTATTGGGTAGATGCCGTTTTGACTATGGCCATTGGTGTTTATCTGATCTATATGGGGTATGATCTGTTGAAGGAATCCACCAAAGTGTTGATGCTTTTTACACCCAAGACCATCATCATTCAAGATTTGGTGGAATCTATTTGCACCATAGATCAAGTAAAAAATGTGCACCACGTTCATATTTGGCAACTGAATGAAGATGAGGTACATATGGAAGCCCATATTGATTTTGTGGAAGACATCAAACTTTCGCAGTTCGATGCCATTTTGGAGGAAATCGAAGAACATCTGTACCACAAACACGGTATCAATCATGTCAACATTCAACCGGAATTTGACAAATGTGATTCCAAAAGCGTAATTGTTCAGGATTGATGGAAATCAGTGTAAAGACCTTTGAACAACTCAACACCACGGAGCTGTACCAATTGTTAAGGCTCCGCAGTGAGATTTTTGTGGTGGAACAGGATTGTGTATATCTGGATCTGGACAACAAAGATCAAAAAGCTATACATGTTGTGGGCACTAAAAATGGACAAGTAGTGGCCTACACCCGAATTTTTCAACCAGGGGATTATTTTAAAAACGCTAGTATTGGCAGGGTAGTGGTGGCTCAGGACCAGCGAAAATTTGGTTATGGCAAGATTATTATGCAGGCTTCCATTGCCGCAATTGAAGAAAAATTTCCAAATACTTCCATTGAAATTTCGGCTCAATCCTATCTTTTAAAATTTTATTCTGATTTGGGTTTTGTGGCCTTTGGCGAAGAATATCTGGAAGACGGCATTCCACATACCCGAATGTTATGCGCCCTATTATAAGCTAGTTAACTGATTAACGAAATTCACAAGTCCGATAATCAAAATTAGAAGCGGAATTGCAATAACTAAAAGTGATTTTTTCATACCGTTTTAAGATGTGAGAGGATGCTCTTCAGGTAAAAAATGCCGTCCAATTGGACGGCATTTTTAGGACTCAAAAAGAGTTCACTTTAAAATGCAAAAATGAATGTGTATTATTTGGATGCTTATTGATACTGAAATTTAAATTTTCAAGATCCCAAATTATAATTTCAGGATCTTGTTCAAAGCTACTTTTTATGGCTTTGGATTTTGTACTTGAACTTGAATAATTCAAATCCTCATTGTTTTGTTCCAATATAGTTTGTCCAATTTTTAGGATTGTTTTCGGGCTCCCATATTCCTCAATGATTTTATCATATAGGCCACGATTTATTTTGCCTTCCAACATAAAGCCTACAGAAATTATTGTTCCAGTAGAATCAGTTTCCAAATTCAAATAGTAAACAGAATTGCCATAAAAATCAAATGTGCCATCTAATCCATAGAATTTAGTGTAAGATTCCATTCCTTCATTAACAGGATACGCGTCTGGAAACACTTCAATAGACTTACCTAAGCAATACTGGAAGTTATTGTTCATCAGAAATAATGTAATCGCAATAATTGCATTCATAAATTAACCTTAACCGCAATTTCCTGTCCCAAAAAGCCTTTTCAAATAGGGTGCAGGGCTTCTAACAGTAAATAATGGTATTTTACTAACCGAACCACCAACTCTTCCCATGGACAATTTCATATTATTCCACCACACACTCTCAAGCTGGGATGTAGTTGCTGATGGATTCTCATAAAGCCAAGCTTGTGTTGCTGCCATGGAATTGTGTAATGCCTGTGCTGCTAATGTAGCAGATCTTCCATTTGTCCATCCAACAGGCATTGTAAAAAACAGGGATTTATATGTAATGGTTTCCACCCGGATTTCTGAATGGGTTGCATCAATTTGTTCAACGGAAACAAATGTGTTGTTAACCCCAATTACTTGTGCTCCTTTGACTGAGTTGTTTAAACCGTTTGCAAATTCAAAACTAGCACAATACGGATATACAATTTCTTGTGCATCATTTATTACAGCAACAACTTCTTCCTTTGGACAATCAACAACAGAGGACGCTGTTAATCCAGTTTTTTGAATTCCTGGTATTTCTCAGTTCGATGTGTGCTTGCTAAAGGAATATGCCAACCATAAACCGCTTAAAGCTGAAACCGTTGAAAAAGTGATCACACCAATCGCTTTGCCACTCCAATTTTCTCCAAAAATTCCAATTTCAAGATAAGGTTAATGGGTTTTTCGGCCTTGTTTTCGGTGGAAAAGAACAGATACCCTTCTTTTTTGGGTTGGAGTTCCTTCAATTCCATTTTCCCATGAAAATCTTTATGCACTAAGGATATCTCCCTTAAAAATTTTTGGGTAAGACCCTTCTGGGATAAATGGGCAGTCAATCTTTCCCGGTTCACAAAAGTGATGTTGCACGAAGTAAAGGTATCTTCGTCATCCGAAAAAATACTGGTCACCAAGGCATAAAAATGGGTCTTTTTGGAGTCGTCCAGGAACCAACCCTCTTGTATTTTTCCATTTTTCCGATAGAACAACTCAAAAGCAAAAGTGGGCAAACATTCATTCACATAATCCAATTGTGCCTTTTCATCCACATAGTATTTTGTGTTGTTCCTATGGTCCGTTAAAATAAGATCCACTCCGGCCTTTTGTCGTTTAAGGTCGGTAACACGCTCAAAACCATAGTGCTTCAAGCGATTTTTGTAATAGTGATCCAGTAAAGGCGTTAATTGTTTTTCTTTGGATAGGTCTGTTTTAAAATGGCTCTTCAATTTGTGCATGTTTCCGGAACAGGGTAGAACCTATCCGTTCCACGATACCCACAACCAGGGCATTTCCCATAAAAAATGCACGCTTGGCATCTGGGATTCCCTCCAATAGGGTGTGATTGTCCGGAAACATGTTCAACCGTTCCAATTCAACAGGTGATAGTCTTCGGAGTCCCTTGGAGGTTTGGACTACGTGCTTGAACCGGGAAGGCGATTTGCCACCTTCTCCAGTTATGATCGTTCTGGAAGGTTGATCGAGCGCATCAGGAAACACCATGCTTCCCTCACTATAATGGTACTCAAAACCGGCAACGGTCTTGCGAATTTCTTTTTTGGCCCCTTTTAGATATGCCCATTTTTCTAACTCGGTGTCGTCAATGAACAGTTCTGGGTCGATGTTATCCTTTTCCAAAATATGGGAAAGCAATGTTCTTGCACCGTCGTATGATGGGGCGGTTTTGAAGGTAGTAACGTTACCATCCACACAAACACCTGTATTTTGAAATGGAGAAAGCCCCCTTTTGGCATTAAAATGCTCCGAAATGGAAACAAGGTCCTTATCTAGGGCAAAGTGTTGGATGTTTTCGGTCGTTTCTCCCACTGGGAAGGCGGCCGCAATCGTTCCCTCCTTTAACAGCCAATCTGTGGCACCCTTTTTTTGGATGTTTTTGAACAATGGGGTCGATTTGTGATACGCTAGAAAAAAAACGCGCCTTCGGCGCTGCGGCATTCCATATTCAGCTGCATTGATCACACGCCACTCCACAGCATAGCCCAAATCCGACAAACTGCGAAGCATAACGGCGAAGTCGCGGCCTCGTTGGTTGGATGGTGATTTTAAAAGGCGGTCCACATTTTCCAAAAAAAGGTATTTGGGTTTGTTCTTTTTTTCGGAAAGGATGCGGTGAATGGACCACCAAAGCACCCCTTTTTTACCCAAAAGCCCTTTGGAATTTTTTAGGCTGGTGGCCACGGAATAATCTTGACATGGAAAGCCACCGACCAAAATGTCGTGGTCGGGTATTTCTTTGGTCGGGACTTCTTCAATGTTTTGATTGGAGTGATTATCGGCCCCAAAACGGGCCTCGTATACCATAGAGGCGTGTTGTGTTTTGGTGGAGGGTTCCCATTGGTTGCTCCACACTACTTTGAAGTGATTCGCACTTTCAAGCCCCAAACGGAAACCACCGACCCCGGCAAAAAGTTCACACACCTTTAGTTTTTGCATGCTCAAAAATAGGATTAATCTTTTGTTTAAACGATGTTTATTTATGCCCTTTACGGGATGGGCGTTGGGGCAAAAACCAAATGGGAAAACAGCCCTATCACCACTGCTGAGAACACAAATACCACAACAAGAAAAAGGGGGTTGATGAATTTGGACATGTCCGGGGTTTCCAGATTTTCGGTCAATTTAGAAATGAACGGATTGTTTGGTAAATACATGATTTCAAGGCGGTCCATTTCTGTAAGTGAGATTTTTTCTAGGGCACTTACCATTTTTTTATCCGACCCTTCAAAAATATGACCCCTTTCATCCTCAAACACATAGGTTACCTGCAGCACATGCCCGCCAGGGATCTTGGTTCCGGTGTCCTTACATTCTTTTATGGTGGCAGAGGTGCCTTTTCCGTAATACAATAGGTCCCACTTTTGGGAGCGGGTAAGCCCAGTTTCCATCCATCCGATTTTTTTGAGCAAAAAGTGCAGTAATAGGATCACTCCCAATAGAATTAGGAAGATTTCCGGGATTTCCGAAGTGCTGAAAATGCATTCAAACCGGTCGGGGGAATCCCAGATCCGGTTTAAAGATTCCCCGATCAAAAGATAGCATACGGTCACATAAACCATGATTTTTACACAGCAGGCCAACACCAAAAAAAGGGAAACGTCACAGGTTCCAGTGGCTAGGAATATGGGATCTTTGGGCCTTTTGGACTTGTTCAGTGCAATGGAGATTTTATCGTCGGCATGGAGTCTGCTCAAAAAGGGTTGGCTGTTCCACACGCGAACCTTTCGGTGGATGGGAAATCCGGATAGGTTTTCAAAAACCAATAAAAGTTCCAATAACGGTTTTCTTCCCTCTTTGATGGTCTTGATGGATAAAATGGTCGCTTCTTTGGGGATTAGGGAGTCGCTTTTTTTATCTCTCCATAAACAAACAGAACGACAAAAGAAGTTACACAAGATTTTATATAGCCAGAACAGAAGGATGATGCCAACCAAGATTAGGGTGACTAGGGTGTAGGTCATTTGGGCGTTTTCGGTTAAAATACTAACCGAAAAAGTTTCCTAGACCCAAAACTTGACCGTTATGGAATATGGATTGACCAAACCGCTATTTGGTTTGTTTATTTGAGCTTTGATTGACTTTAGTCACAGGGATCATTTTCCCCTTTGTGTAAGACTATATATAATGTTTATTGGAAAAATTATTTGTCCTAGAACTATTAGTAAAAACAACAACACAATGATTAAAGTGAGATTATTGTTGAAATCATATTCCGTAATTTCTTTTCGATAAAATTGAGCTAAAATCAACATTATCAAAGGTCCACAGAAGGTCAGTCCTATATGAATCCAATTTAGCCATTTTGATAGTTTTCTTTTCGTTTTATGCATTATCCAATACCCTATACCAATTATCGCAAAAATTGTTGAAATCATTATCGCCAAATACAAATAAGCAATTACGAAATAGGCGTCATGAACATTGATGTCCAACACAGATTCACTACTCCAAATGCCAATCAACAGTATAATTGGAGCAGAGATTAAAAAAATCCTATGTGGCTCATCAAATAGTTTTTTCATCATCAATCAATTCCTTTATGGGAACTTTTACCTAACAATTAATCGGCCACGGCTATTTCAAAATACTGGCATACTTTGAAGTATCGGCCAACAGTTCCTTGGCGGTCAAAATGGCATCATCATGGGCTAAAAAGTATTGGTAAAGCCCTTCACGGTAGAAGTAACGGGTGATGATTTCGTCCTCCAATAGCTTTTTGATTTCGTTTTTATAGGAGTCCAAAGCAGAAATCTTGCCCCGGTTCACCGCCAAGAGCAGGTCCTTGTATTTTTCCTGCACCTCTGCCCCCAAAAGGGAATCGTCCGCATTTATGGATTGCTCCAACAGCTCCTCCGTTTTGGTCTGAAAAGTAAAATTCTGTTCCTGCACGTACTTTTTAAAGGCATTGTAATCGGCATCGGAAAAAGCAAAATCATCCACGTTGGCAAAGGAATGATCATAGAAATAATTTGTGGCAAAATCGAAGACCACATTATTGTCCTGAAGGGCATCGATGAGCGAGTTGGTCTTGAGCGACTTGATGGCCACATCGGGCATCACGCCCCCGCCGTCCCATACCTTGCGGCCGTTTTTAGTGGTGTATTCCTTAAAATCGGTATTTCTTACAGCCTTGCCTTCGGCGTCCCTGTGCCAGTAGTCCAACGCCTGTATGCACCTACCGGATGGGGTGTAGTAACGGGAAATGGTCACCTTCAACTGGGTGCCATAGGTGAGTTTAAGGGGTCTTTGCACCAATCCTTTGCCAAAACTTCTGGCCCCGATGATGACGGCTCGATCCAAATCTTGTAGTCCACCGGAAACAATCTCACTGGCCGAGGCGCTCTTCCCATCCACCAGAACTACCAAAGGAATGTTTTCATCTACGGGCTGGTTTCGGGTGCGGTATTCTTGGTTGAACTTTTTTACCTTGGATTTGGTGGTCACGATCAATTCTCCTTTCGGAACGAATAAATTGGTCACATTGATGGCTTCGGAAAGCAATCCGCCGGGATTTCCCCTTAGATCCAACACCAATCGTTCCGCTCCCCTACCTTTTAGGTCCTGAATGGCAGATTTGGTCTGGCTGGAAGCTTTTTCATTGAATCGGGAGAGTACGATGTAACCCGTTTTGGCATCGATCATGTCGTAAAAAGGCACGGCATCTACTTCCACGCCTTCACGGGTAATGGTGGCGGTCTTGGTTTGACCCTGCCGCATAAAGGTCACTTCCACAGAAGTATTGTTGGCACCTTTGAGGAGTTCGCTCGCATTATCGTCAAAGTCGGCCACTTTGGTCTCCCCGATTTTGATGATTTCATCCCCGGCCTTAAGGCCGGCCTTATCGGCTGCATAGCCCTTGTAAGGTTCCACAATTACCAATTTGCTTTCGTAGGAACGCACCAAGGCCCCGATTCCGGAATATTCCCCGGCATTATTGATTTTGTAGGCCTCCACATCCTGCTCGTTCAAAAAGCGGGTATAGGGATCCAGCTCATCCAACATGTTTTTAATGGCGGAATCCATCAACTCGCCTGGGTTGGTTTCGTCCACGTAGTTCATGTTCAACTCCTTGAACAAGGTGGTGAAGATTTCTATCTGCTTTGCAATTTCAAAAAAGTCAC
>JASBTS010000236.1 GCA_030148305.1 Allomuricauda sp.
AGATTCCGGATGACTTTGTAAAAGTATCCGAAAGCGGCATCAGTACCATTGGGGCCATTCAGGAGTTAAAGGAATTTGGATACCAAGGATTTTTGATCGGTGAGAATTTCATGAAGACGGATGATCCTGGTGCCAGTGCCAAAGAATTTATTGATGAATTAAAAAAATAATGTCACTTCGAGTAGTTTACCGAAGGTAAATTGTATCGAGAAGCTCAACGTCTCGATACATTTTGAAACCAAGTTTCAAAACACTCGACCTGACAAAACAAGGAATATGAAACTAAAGATCTGCGGCATGAACCAAAACCCAATTGAGGTGGCACAACTGCACCCCGATTACTTGGGTTTTATTTTCTGGGAACCTTCCTCACGATATTTTGGAGGAGAAATGCCGCATATCCCGCAATCCATCAAAAAAGTGGGAGTGTTCGTGGATGCTCCTTTGGATGAAGTTTTGGAAAAAGTGAACCACTTTGGACTGGATGCCGTGCAACTTCATGGTAAGGAAAGTTCAGAATATTGCAGAAATCTTCGTCATGCTGAACTGGTTTCAGTATCACAAAAGAACGAGGTCTCGACTCCGCTCGACCTGACAAATTTGGAAATCCTCAAAGTGTTTTCCATTAAAGATGATTTTGATTTTTCGGTCTTGAAAGATTATGAATCCGTTTGTGATTATTTCCTTTTCGACACCAAGGGAAAATTGCCCGGCGGAAACGGATATACGTTTGATTGGTCCGTTTTGGAACATTATCCATCCACCAAACCCTTTTTTTTAAGTGGGGGAATCGGATTGGATTCCGTTGAGGAACTAAAGGAATTTTTGAACAATCCGGCTTCAAAATATTGCTTCGCCATAGATGTGAATAGCAAATTCGAGATCGAACCCGGACTAAAAGATATAACGTCATTGAAATCATTCATCAATGAACTCACTGACGATTTACAACTTAAAACTGACAACTGATTATGAGTTATCACGCTGATGAACGAGGCTATTACGGGGAATTTGGAGGAGCTTTCATTCCCGAAATGCTGTATCCCAATTGTGAGGAGCTACGGCAGAATTACCTGCAGATTATGGCGGAACCTTCCTTTCAGGAAGAGTTCCATCAATTGCTGAAGGATTATGTAGGCCGACCTACACCCCTATATTTTGCAGAACGCCTATCCAAAAAATACAACGCCAAAATTTACCTGAAGCGGGAAGACCTTTGCCATACCGGTGCACATAAGGTCAACAATACGATCGGGCAGATTTTGATGGCCAAACGATTGGGCAAACACCGTATCATCGCCGAGACCGGTGCAGGGCAGCATGGCGTGGCCACGGCAACCGTTTGTGCCCTGATGGGAATCGAGTGCGTGGTGTATATGGGCGAAATTGACATTGCCCGTCAGGCTCCCAATGTGGCGCGTATGAAAATGTTGGGAGCCGAGGTACGACCTGCCACGTCGGGAAGTAAAACGCTTAAAGATGCCACCAACGAGGCAATCCGTGATTGGATCAACAATCCCGTGGACACCCATTACATTATCGGTTCGGTTGTGGGACCGCATCCCTATCCTGATATGGTAGCCCGATTCCAGTCAGTTATTTCCGAAGAGATCAAATCCCAATTGTTGGAAAAAGAAGGCCGTGAAAACCCAGATTATGTGGTAGCCTGTGTCGGCGGGGGCAGTAACGCCGCCGGGGCTTTCTATCATTTCTTGGATACTCCCGAAGTGGGCATCATTGCCGTGGAAGCCGCTGGAAAAGGCATTCATTCCGGGGAAAGTGCCGCAACTTCTGCCTTGGGCAAAGTGGGTATCATCCACGGGAGTAAAACCTTGTTGATGCAGACCCCAGACGGACAGATTACCGAACCCTACTCCATTTCCGCAGGATTGGATTACCCTGGCGTTGGCCCGCTGCATGCTCATTTGTACACTTCAGGTAGGGGAGAGTTTATTTCCATTACTGACGATGAGGCCATGAAAGCCGGACTGGACCTTTGTAAGTTGGAGGGTATCATTCCTGCCATCGAATCCTCTCACGCCTTGGCCATTTTTAAAGACCGAAAGTTTGCCGAAGATGATGTGGTGGTAGTGAACCTTTCAGGCCGAGGGGATAAAGATTTACAGAATTATATTGATTATTTTAAATTATAGATGTTAGATATGGGATGCTAGAAACTAGACTCTCATTACTCAAATCTCACATCTCAAATCTTGATTTATGAACAGAATCAAACAAAAACTACAGGAGGACAAAAAAATCCTCTCCATATATTTTACCGCAGGTTATCCAAAATTGGACGATACCGTTAAAATCATCCAAGATTTGGAACAAAACGGCGTGGACCTCATCGAAATCGGTTTGCCCTTCAGTGATCCCTTGGCCGATGGCCCAACCATTCAAGCAAGTTCCACGGCTGCCCTAAAAAATGGGATGACCACTGCCTTGCTCTTCGAGCAATTGAAGGATATCCGTAAATCGGTTTCCATTCCGCTGATTTTAATGGGCTATTTCAATCCTGTTCTGCAATATGGAGTGGAGGCCTTTTGCCAAAAATGTGAGGAAATAGGCATTGATGGACTCATTCTTCCCGATCTGCCCCTTGATGTGTATCAAGAAGAGTACGAAGACCTCTTCAAAAAGCACGGTTTGATCAATGTGTTCTTGATTACCCCACAGACCAGTGATGCCCGTATCAAGGCCATTGATGAGGCTTCGGAAGGATTCATTTACATGGTGAGTTCAGCCAGCACCACGGGAGCCAAGGAAGGTTTCGGTCCGGAGCAAGCCACTTATTTTGAACGGATTGCTTCCATGAAGTTGAAAAACCCGCAGATAGTTGGGTTTGGAATCAGCAACGCCCAAACCTTTGAACAAGCTACGGAGCAAGCTAACGGAGCAATCATTGGCTCTGCCTTCATCAAACATTTAACAGAAAATGGAGTGGACGGGATCAGTAGTTTTGTGGGTCAAATTCGTTAAATTTCAACTTTTAAAATGAACCCTATTTTGTCCCATGAAAAAAACCGTTTCATTTCTCTCCCTCATACTTTCATTTTCACTATTTGCCCAAGATGATGTCGCTGTAAAATCCCAAGTGGCCGATGCCATAAAGGAGCTTCAGGAATTCATTGCCATCCCCAACGATGCATTGAACCCCGATGATATCGACAGAAACATCATGTGGTTGAAACGTAAGTTCGGGGAACGTGGATTCAACACCGCGGTATTGGATACGGATGGACTGCCTTTGTTCTTTGCCGGACTGCCCATGAACAATGAAAAACCCACGGTATTGATCTACATGCATTTGGACGGACAATCCGTAGATCCCAGCAAATGGGATCAACCTAGCCCCTACCAAATGGTCCTGAAGGTTCCCGAAGGGGATGGTTTCAAAACAGTCTCTTTTGATGAGTTGAATGACGATATCAATTACGAATGGCGATTGTTCGGTCGTTCCACTTCCGATGATAAGTCGCCCATTGTGATGCTGTTGAACACCATCGATCTTTTAAAACAAGATAGCAAGGAGATACCATTCAATGTAAAGGTGATCCTGGACAGTGAAGAAGAAAAAAGCAGTAAACCCCTGCCAAAGGCGGTGAAACAATACCGGGAGTTGTTGGAAGCAGATTTTTTGATGATTGTGGACGGCCCTGTTCATTCCTCCGGTGAACCTACGGTGGTATATGGTTGTAGGGGTATCACCACCCTTTCCTTGACCACGTATGGTCCCATTAAACCGCAGCACAGTGGACATTATGGGAATTATGCCCCAAACCCCGGTTTTCAATTGGCTCAATTGCTGGCCAGCATGAAAGATACCGAAGGTAGGGTAACCATTCCCGGGTACTATGATGGTATCAACATTGACGATGCCACAAGGGAAATCTTGAAAAGTGTACCCGACAGCGATGAAGAGATTGCTGAAAGACTCCAATTCAAAACCCCAGAAAAGGTAGGAAGCTTTTATCAGGAAGCGCTTCAATATCCATCCTTGAACATTCGTGGATTGGGCTCCGCTTGGATCGGGGACAAGGCCCGGACCATTGTACCGGAAAGTGCCACGGCCGAGTTGGACCTTCGATTGGTGGTTGAAAGTGATGGAACGCGACTCAAAAATTTGGTGAAGGACCATATCGCCAAACAAGGCTTTAAGGTATTGGACCACGAACCATCCAAGGAAGAGCGCATGCAGTATGATAAAATAGTCACTGTAAAAGAAGGTAGCGTCACCGATGCCTTCCGCACCGAACTTGACAACCCTTATGGCCAGTTTTTGACTGAAACGCTGAAAAACACCTTTAACAAGGATGTCATCCAAATTCGGACCATGGGAGGCACGGTGCCCATTGCCCCTTTTATCAACGAATTGAAGATTCCGGCCTTTATTGTCCCAGTCGTAAATCCTGACAACAACCAGCATAGCCCCAATGAAAATGTAAAGATTGGTCAGTTGGCCTATGGAATCAAGGCTTTTTATGGGATACTTTCCACTTCCCTAAATTAAGGACCAAAAAATAAAACCATAAAAAAGCCCCATAAATCTATGGGGCTTTTCTTTTTTGAACTGATACTCAGTTTTTATTCTTTTGCTGACCAGGCGCATAATCCTTGGCACTTTGGGCACCGGTTATTTTTTTGGCCTGTCCTGGGGGAATGCCATTTTTATTCGCATGATAATTTGCCGAACAGGAAGCCATAAGCATTACGACACAAACAACTGCGATGAATTTATGAATTGATTTCATTTTTTCGATTTTTTTAGATTTTGTGATTTACATATATACGGGTAGATGGTCTTAAAATGACCTTAAACAAGTTTTAAATCTTTCATAAGGCAGCTATCCACTATTGGAAAAATTCACGGTACTGCATCACCCTGAAATCAACCGTATTGAAATTGGGGTTCTTACTTTTGATTTCCTTATAAACTTGAAGACTACCCACAGCGCGATTGGCAGCTCCAGAAGGTGCGGTAAGAGAAACGGTTTTAACCTTACGACCATCTATCTCAACCTGATGTACCCTGGGCACTTCACTGGAAATAACATCAAGGTCCAAACCAAATTCCCTTAACTGTCTCCTAAAGAAATATTCCGGGCCATTCTTACTATTACCACCAGTGAACAAAATAGTATTGATGTTGGGGTATTTTTTCAGGTAACCCACTAAATCACGGAGTTCAACGTTTTGCATTCCCAAATCGGAAGCATCAATCTTAGAACGTTCCGCGCTTTCTACAATATCACAGACACCAATTTTGTGTTTTAAAAGAAATTGTTCCCTTTGGAAAATAGCCTCGGCCGTGGTTTCGTATTTCAACCCAAGATCAAAGATTCGGTCCAAGATGGGCCATAGCATTCCGTTGCAACTTCCGTAACAAAAATCTACATCCTCCTTCTTCAATTCCCCAGTAGTGAACCGAGGCGGTGGTAGCGTACCCACGATAAGTTTGGTGGCTTCTGGGAATAGAAACGGCTCGTATGGATGCTTGTGCTGAAACATTATCGTTTCTGAAATTACCCTGTTATGCCGAGTTTCTACTGGCGTTGATGTTACCGTAAAGGGAGCGTGTCACGATCTTTTCATACAATTCCAAGTATTCCGATTTTTGGGTGATGTGGTACAAGGCGTTCTGTTGGATCACCAAAAGAGGCAACACTATTTTCTCCCTGATCTTCACGGATTCTCTAGACACTTCTTCGTCCTCCATCAAAATCTTTAATCCTGAAATTTGCAAAAGCATCTTTTTGGAGAGTTCAAACTCATTATGCAAAATATTCCAGAATTCCCCGAATTCAGGATCATCCTTCATGTATCGGGTAAGGTCAAAATTGGTCTTGGCCAAAGACATCATACTATTCAACATCAATGCCTTGAAGAAAGGTACTTCTTTGTACAATTTTTTCACTTCGTTCATTCTACCTTCATCCTTTAATTGCTGGATGGCTGATCCCAATCCGAAATACCCCGGAACATTCTGTTTCAACTGGCTCCATGATCCGACGAAGGAGATGGCCCGTAGGTCGGCCAAGGTCAATTGGCTCTTGTTGCCCCTCTTCCCTGGCCTACTGCCTATATTGGCCTTGGTATAATATTTCAAGGTGCTCCTATGTTCCAAGTACGGAATGAACTTTTCATGCTGTTTTAGGGCATCGTACTTATCAAAACTGAGGTCAGATAGTTCTTCCATCAATTTTCGTTGGGCCGAGGTCAACACCAATTCCTTACCGAAAATATTGTTGCTCAGTCCTGCAGTGAGCAATTGCTCCGAATTGTGCATGAACTGCTCCTTGGTACCATACGTACTGGTAATGGTCTGTCCTTGGATGGTCAATTGGATTTCATGATTGGCCACATCCTTGGTCTGGGCCGCATAGAACCTGTGTGTCTTACCTCCACCACGGGCAGGCGGTCCTCCCCTACCATCAAAGAAAATAGCCTTGATACCGTTCTTTTTGCAAACTTTGCTCAAGGTTTCCTTGGTCTTCAAAATGGACCAGTTAGCCTTTAAATATCCGCCATCCTTGGTACCATCGGAAAAACCAAGCATGATGGTATGTGTTTCATTCCGGCGTTCCAGATGCTTGCGGTATTTTGGAATGTCAAACAAGGTCTGCATCACTTCTTCGGAAACTTCCATACCCTTCATGGTCTCAAAAAGTGGAATAATATCGAAGGTGATTTCCTTATCGTCCCAACCACACCATCTGAACAATCCAAAAACAAACAATACCGAAAAGATATCTTCGGAATTACTGATGATATAGCGATTGCACCCATCTTCCCCATTTCGCTCCTGAATTGCCTTCAGTTGTTGGATATTGGTGATGGTATCCTTTACGATTTCATCGTCATAATCCGATGGATCCAGTTTGAAATCTTTTTGTAACAACCATTTTACCAAATCCTTCTCCTTCAATTCATCCACGCTTTCCTTGATGGCCCCTTGTTGCTTCAGCACTGTTTCTACCACCAATTTATGCTTGCTATGGTCTTGACGGATGTCCAACGAAGCAAAGTGCGTCTTGAAAATATGGACCTTATCAATGAACTTATCCAACTGATCCAAATACAGTTCATGATAATCGGCAATCAATTTTTCCCTCACGGATTTCAAATGCTCGATTATCTCACTGTATTGAATGGGTGCCTTAGCATCGAACATGGCCAGATATAGTTTGGCACTCAATTGGTTCAAGTCTTCCTGCATGGACTGAAAGGTGAGTTTTTTACGCAATTCCTTCAAGTCGTTGTAGTAGCATTTCATTAACGTCAACCGCAGTTCATCTGCCACCTGACGTGTAATATCCGCGGTCACAAAAGGATTCCCATCACGATCGCCACCAGGCCAAAAGCCCAATTTTATGATGTTGTAATTCTCAAAATGCTCGTCTTTGATGTTGCGCTTTACATATTGGTACAACTGACCCACGGCATCATAGTAGGTATTCCTGAGAATATAAATGATGTTCTTGGCCTCATCCAAAGGTGTAGGCTTTTTGGCATTGATCAAAGAGGTAAGACCCAGTTGTTGCAGGGTTACATCAATATCATAAATCTGGTCATGATCGATCAGGGATCGAAGCTCTGCGATAATGTCCAATACGGCCGGAGTATAAAACTGTGTTGGGTGGGCCGTTAGTACTATCCGTGCACTAAAAGTGGACAGTTTTTTGGATACCTTGTCCCAGTTTTTGGTACGGTTCACCAATTCAAAATAGTCCTTGATGGTCAACGAGTTACTATACTTTTGCAGTTTTGGGAAAGCGGCATCTTCCACACTGTCATAAAGGACCACTTGCCTTTCCACATATTGAATGATCTTGAACATGAAATCCAAGCGTTCCCTTTCATCCTTGATGTTCACGAAATTGGAAAAGAACACCTCTAAAATTTCCTGCGGCTCCTTACCTGCCTTGAGTCCCTTTTCGCACTGATCGAGCAAAAGGGGAATCAAAATGCCTACATTTTCCACATTTTTATAGGGTAAGCTCAAAAACAAACTATTGTAGATATTGAACTTGTTGGTTACCGATTTTTTAAATTCTTCTAACCGTCTGGAATGCTGCATGGATTATTCGGTGTTAACGTTTAAAATGAGTGTATACCCAAAGGTCGTGATTATACTGAAACCTTGGGATTAAATTTATGCGTATCACAATTTAGGACCAGTGCCCTTCAATCATAACACGATTCAGTGAATACTAAAACATACCAAATCTTGAGGTCTTTACCAAAGATTTAACGAATGAAAACTGGCTCGTTGGCCTTGAGAGTGTGTTCCTGGCTGAAGAGATATCCGTCATAATCAAAGCCTTTGATATCTTCCAGAGTCTTGGCATCTGTATCGAGGATATAGCGCACCATGGAGCCCCTTGCCTTTTTCGCGAAGAAACTGATGATCTTCAATTGATCGTTTTTCCAGTCTTTGAAAATGGGAGTAATTACTGGAACCTTGAGTTTCTTTTCATCCACGGCACCAAAATATTCGTTGCTGGCCAAGTTTACAAAAAGTTCGCCATCCTCCAGTTCTTGGTTCAAATGATCGGTCAATTGTTTTTTCCAGAATTCGTGTAGGTTCTTTTTTCTACCCACCCTTAATTGGGTGCCCATCTCCAAACGGTAAGGCTGTATCAGGTCCAAAGGTTTCAAGATGCCATAAAGTCCTGATAAAATTCGAAGCGTATCCTGCAACTTGCCCAGTTTCTCCACAGGAATCGTTTGTGCATCCAAACCTTGGTATACATCTCCATTAAAAGCATACACGGCAGGGCGTGCATTTTCGGGACTGAAGGGAACTGAAAATTGTTGGTTGCGCTCCCAGTTCAACTGTGCCAAGCTATCGGAAATGGACATCAATTGCGACAATGCCTTTGGCCTTTTCCTTTTTAGGATGGCGTTCAATTTCTGTGCTTCCTCCAAGAAAAGCGGTTGGCTATAGGTTGATGTTGGGATTTCCGATTCAAAATCGAGTGACTTGGCCGGAGATATGACAATTTTCATTCAGTGCTTCTTTTGGTCAAAAATACAGCGGATTTTCAACTTTGGAAAAAAATCGCCAATGACGTTTCCAATCCTACGATTGATGAAACCTATTGTTCCACATGTTTGGAATAATTGCGCCATTTTTCAATACATTGGACCATATCCTCGGGCAATTTGGTATCAAACCGCATGAATTTTCCGGTTACCGGATGCTCAAAACCCAAAGTCTTGGCATGCAGAGCCTGGCGTGGCAAAACCTTGAAGGCATTATCCACAAACTGTTTGTATTTGGTAAAAGTGGTCCCTTTCAAGATGGCATCCCCGCCATAACGCTCATCATTGAAAAGCGTGTGTCCAATGTATTTCATGTGTACCCTGATCTGGTGGGTCCGGCCCGTTTCCAATCGGCAGGAAATCAAGGTCACGTACCCCAATCGTTCCAAAACCTTGTAGTGGGTAATGGCTTCTTTTCCATCTTCCCCATCCGGATAAACGGTCATCTGCAAACGGTTCTTCGGATGTCTGCCAATGTTACCTTCTACGGTGCCCTCGTCCTCTTCTACATTGCCCCAAACAAGTGCCACGTACTCCCGTTCGCTACTTTTTTCGAAAAATTGTTGTGCCAAGTGGGTCATGGCCAATTCTGTTTTGGCAATGACCAAAAGTCCGGAAGTATCCTTATCGATTCGATGCACCAACCCAGGCCTATTGGAACTGTTGTTGGGCAAATTTTCAAAATGATACACCAACGCGTTGATGAGTGTCCCTGAATAATTTCCATGCCCGGGATGCACCACCATTCCGGCAGGTTTGTTCACCACCAGTAGGGAATCGTCCTCATAAACAATGTCCAAAGGTATATTCTCTGGGGTCAATAAAAACTCATAGGGTGGATGCTCAAAGAGCACCTTTACCTCATCTCCTGCCTTTACCTTGTAATTTTGCTTTACGATGGCCCCGTTTACCCAAATGTGCCCATTCTTGGCCGCTTGTTGAATCTTGTTACGGGTGGCATTTTCAATAAAATTCATCAAGAATTTATCCACTCGCAAAGGTTCTTGACCTTTGGAGGCGACAAACTTATGATGCTCAAAAAGTTCATCTGGAGACAGCTCGTTCTGATCGGAAAAATCCATGGTTATTCGGACTCAGATTCGGCCTTAACCTTTGCACTACCCGGAATGGTACCGTTACCGCAAATCAACTCGATTTTGGAAGTCTTGGGCAATTTGTCGCCGGGCTTCACATATTTTCCCTTAAACTTGATGTTGTACACCATGTCCTTGCCCAATTCGTCAATATAAGTGACACGCTCCACCTCAAGACCTACGGCTCGCAACATGGAAGTTGCATTACGCTGTGTCACTTGGATGATATCCGGCACACTTACCTTTTTGTAGCCAGATGGATTTACCGTAAAATAAATTTTACGATTAGCCTTTACCTTGTTCCCAGCTGGTGGATTCTGATCTAAAATGGAGAATCGTGGGTAATCGGGATTATAGTTGGAGGAATCCAAAACTTGATAGCGCAGCCCTGCCTCTTCCACTGTCTTTCGCATTTCTGAAACCGACATTTTGGAAAAATCCGGCACCTCAACAAACTCACCGTGGTTGGTAGTACCCTTTAGCCATTGCATGGCCAGGATGACCAAGACCACAACGGCCATAACGGCCAGACCAAGTTGTATGAGAAAAGTCTTGCTTTTCAAAAAGTTCAAAAAATTTTTCATGCACTAAACCTTATCGGAACAAATATAGGAAAGCCAACCCTTTTTTCTTTATTTTGGCCTTGCGATATTTAGAAAGCCGATGAAAAAGAACATTGCCATCATCATGGGAGGTTACTCCAGTGAGTACGGTATTTCCATGAAAAGTGGGAACGTTGTGAACAAATACCTGAACCCTGAAAAGTACAATGCATTCCGCATCATTATTTCCAAGGAAAAATGGTTTTATCTGGATAAGGACAACAGCGAATTCCCCGTTGATAGAGGTGATTTCAGCATTAGCCTAAATGGGCAAAAAATCCAGTTTGATTGTATTTTCAATGCCATTCACGGCACACCTGGTGAAGATGGACTCATGCAGGCCTATTTTGAGCTTTTGGGCATTCCCCACACCTCTTGCAACCATTATGAATCTGCTCTTACCTTCAACAAAAGGGATCTGTTGAGCACGTTAAAACCCTATGCGATTCCTTGTGCCATTTCGTATCACCTGAACAAAGGTCAAGAGGTTGATGAAGATGCCATCATTAAAAAAGTGGGGCTCCCCTGTTTTGTAAAGGCTAATCGTGCCGGAAGCAGTTATGGGGTTTCCAAAGTATATCAAAAAGAAGAATTGCACTCAGCCATCGAGTCTGCTTTTAAGGAAGATGACCAAGTGATCATTGAATCCTTTTTGGAAGGTACCGAGGTGTCGGTCGGGGTGATAACATTCAAGGGTGAAGTAATGGTCCTCCCGATTACCGAAATCATTTCGGAAAACGACTTTTTCGATTTTGAGGCCAAATACCAGGGCAAGTCACAAGAAATCACCCCTGCCAGAATCAATGAAGCACAAGAAAAAAACGTCCGCAAATTGGCCGAATTCATCTACCGAACGCTTGGATTGAAAGGTTATACCCGTAGCGAGTTTATTTTCATTGGCGACGTACCCCATTTATTGGAAGTAAACACCACACCTGGATTAACAGAGGAAAGTCTTTTGCCCCAACAGGCCAGAACAGCGGGCATAAGCTTGGAAGAACTTTTTGATAGCGCCATCGAAGAGGCCTTACGATAGAAAACCGTATTTTTAAACAAACTTTCTTTTCCAACTTATGAGACGTGCATTGTTCCCTGGTTCCTTTGACCCCCTTACCCTTGGCCACTACGACATCATCAAAAGGGGCATTACCTTATTTGATGAATTGGTTATTGCCATTGGGATCAATGCCGACAAAAAATACATGTTCACATTGGAAGAAAGAACCAAGTTCATTGCCGATGCCTTTATGGACGAACCCAAGATCAAGGTGATGACTTACCAAGGTATGACCGTTGATTTTTGTAAAGAAATTGGTGCCGAATTCATTTTAAGGGGACTGCGTAACCCTGCGGATTTTGAGTTTGAAAAAGCCATCGCCCATACCAACCGAAAGCTCTCCGAAATTGAAACCGTCTTCTTGTTGACCTCCTCCGGCAAGTCGTTCATCAGCTCTTCCATTGTACGCGATGTTATCCGAAATGGGGGCGATTATACTGGACTTGTACCCGACACCGTAGTGGTCAATCGCTAGTCCTACCTTGCACATTTGCGAAGGTTATTCCAGTTCAATTGTAGGTTAAATCTGCCATTTCTAACTCGTGCAAACACAGGCATTTTTCAAAAAGACCACATATTTCATCCCTTTCACAACATAAAATAAGCTAGATTCCCCAATACTTATACATTGGTCAGAAATTTCTTAATTGTAAAACCCCCCATACTTTGAAAGCAGTTGAGAGAATCGAGCAGCACTATCTACTCAAGCAGCTACCGCAGGCTATCGCACTGGTTGGCTTGGACGGTTCAGTCGTAGACGCTTCGGACTCATGGTTCGTCCTTTTTGGATTGCCTCCCAAGAGCATTGTGGAGGTAAACATTTTCAATTTACTGGAAAATGTTGTCAACCTGAATGAGAAGCTAAGCATCCAAAAAAACTTTTCCATTCGCCATGAAATGGTCAATGACAAGGAATCAAGATGGTTGGAAACCAACTTTACTCCCTGGTATGACGAAAAGGAGAACATAAAAGGATCCATTGTTCATACCATCGATATTTCGAGAGAAGTTAAAAAAGAACTGGAGATCGAGCGCATCAATGCCATATTAAAGACCAAATCCGAAGTGGCCCATGTGGGTTGCTGGGAATTTGACGTCCAAACCGAGAACCTTTATTGGTGCGACGAAACCAAGAAAATACACCAAGTCCCCCTATCTTACGTCCCAAACGTGAATGAGGCCATTAATTTTTACAAACCCGGATATAGCAGGAACAAAATTTCCATGATATTCCACAAGGCCATTCAGGAACGCACCCCATTCAATGAACGATTGACTATCATTACCCAAAAAGGAGAGGAACGATGGATACAATCTGCAGGAAAAGCCATTGAAAAAAATGGTGAGGTCGTTAAGGTGTTCGGTACTTTCCAGGACATTCACGATCAGGTCATGACCGAAACCAAGATCAAGGAGAGTGAGCAACTGCTCACAGCTTTGATCGACAACCTACCATTGAATGTTTTTGTGAAAGACCTGGATTCCAGAAAAATTTTGGTGAATAAATCGGAATGCGAATATCTGGAAAAAAGTCCCAAAGAACTCATCGGTAAAACGGATTACGATTTGTATGATGAGGAAGTAGCCAAAATTTCCAGAGAAGAGGATCTAGAAGTAATCAAGACACTCAAACCCATACTCGGCAAGGAAACCATTAGCATCAAAAAGAACGGGCAGACCACTAATTTCCTAACTTCAAAAATCCCATTATTTGATCTTCAAGGTAAAGTTAGTGGTCTGATCGGCATCAGCATGGATATCTCGGCAATAAAGAAGAAGGAAGATCAATTACGCAATTTGATCAACCTTACATCCATCCAAAACAAGAAGCTGATCAATTTTGCACACATCGTTTCCCATAACCTTCGATCCCACTCGGCCAACTTTTCCATGTTATTGCAATTTTTAAAATCGGAGGACAACGAAAAGGAACGGGAGCACATTATTACCATGTTGACCAAAGCTTCCGATAATTTATTGGAAACCTTGGAAAACCTTAACCAAGTGGTGGATATCAACACCAACATCAGCCTTAAAAAGGTGCCGATAAATATTTACGACCATATTATTAAGGTGCAACATAGTTTGACAGCCTTCCTGGACAAAAATGAAGTATCCATCAAAAATGAGGTTGATCAAAAACTGGTCGTCAAAAGTATTCCAGCCTATATGGACAGTATTATTTTGAATTTGTTGACCAATGCTGTAAAATATAGCAGTCCTGATAGAAAACCCATCATCACCCTTACAACCAAAAAACTGGACAACAAGATCATCCTTTCCATAACTGATAACGGATTAGGAATCGACCTTGAAAGACATGGGGATAAAATATTTGGCATGTATAAAACGTTCCATAATAATAAAGACGCCAAAGGTTTTGGCCTATACTTGGTGCGCAATCAAATTGAGGCCATGGGTGGAAGAATTACCGTTAACAGTGAAGTGAGCAAGGGAACTACCTTCAACGTATATTTTAATGAAGAAAGTAAGTAGTATTTTTATTGTAGATGATGATCCCATAACGGTATTTGGCATTAAAAAAATGTTGAAACCCGTTGCAATTTGTGATGACATCCAAATTTTTCAAAATGGCAAGGAGGCATTCGATGCATTGGCTGGAAGACTTACCTTGGAACAGGATATCCCCAAAGTGATCTTTTTGGATATCAACATGCCCATAATGGATGGCTGGGACTTTTTGGAAGAATTGATCGGACTTGACATACACGACCGGATCATCATCAACATGATCACTTCGTCCATTGACCCTTCCGACTATCAACGTTGGAACGATTTTAAGGAAAAGTGCCCCCATCAACTCAATTTTAAGAACAAACCCATTTTCAAGATAGAGGTTTCTGATTTGGAAGGTTTCCATATGGCCTCATAATCATATTATTCCGTATTTTTGGGGCCATCGAAAAAAGTTACTTTTGGTATAACTAACAAAGTACCCCAACACCTTGAAACATTTATTTTTTTTTGCGGCCCTCGTTCTTTTACTCTCCTGTGAAACGGAAAAGCAGGATACGGTCAACTCTTATCAAACCCAATACGAAATCTCCGGAGGCAAGGAAACCGCCACGTACCAACAGACCATTGATTTTTACATCACCTTGGCGCGGGATTTTCCGCAAATCAATATACACACCATAGGCAAAACCGACAGCGGATTGCCTTTGCACATGGTGACCTTTAACCCTGAAGGAGATTTCAATTTTGAGAACATCAGAAAAGAAAAATCCATCATTTTGATCAACAACGGCATACACCCTGGTGAAAGTGACGGTATTGATGCCACCATGATGCTCTACCGGGACTTGGCCACAGGTAAGATTCCTAGCCCCAAAAAGACCGTTTTGGTCACCATCCCCATTTATAACGTTGGCGGATCGTTAAATAGAAATTCCACTACCCGCGCCAATCAAAATGGCCCATTAGAATATGGATTTCGGGGCAATGCGCTTAATTATGACCTGAACCGGGATTTCATCAAAATGGACACTAAAAATGCAAGGACTTTTGCAGACATTTTCCATTCGGTAAAACCCGATGTTTTTATCGACAACCACGTGAGCAATGGGGCCGATTACCAATATACCCTCACCCATCTGTTCACCCAACACAACAAACTAGGTGGAAAAATGGGCGAATACCTGCATGATTCTTTCATGCCTAAAATTGAAAAAACATTATTGGAGAAGGAATGGGACATTACCCCATATGTAAATGTCTTCAATATGCCGCCAGAACTTGGCTTTAGCCAATTTATGGACCACCCTAGGTATTCCACCGGTTATACCACCCTTTGGAGCACATTGGGACTAATGGTAGAGACCCACATGCTAAAACCGTACGACCAACGTGTGGAAGGTACTTATGTGCTCATGGAAAGTCTTTTGGATGTTGTGGAGAAGGAGCATAAGACCATCACAGCATTACGAAAAGAGACCTTGGAAAAAAATCTCGACCTTTCAGAATATTACTTCAATTGGGCAGTGGATACCACCAAAAGTTCCATTTTACAATTCAAGGGGTTTGAAGCGGATAAACCAATCAGTGAGGTTACGGGTCTTCCAAGATTAAAATATGACCGAAGCAAACCCTTCGTGAAAGAAACGGTATACCAAGATTATTTTTATCCCTTGGACACCGTTTCGGTTCCCGATGCTTATGTGGTAAAACAAAGCTGGCAAAAAGTCATTGAACGCTTAGATGCCAATAAAATTCAATATTTTAAGCTTGAAAAGGATACCACATTGGCGGTAGAGGCCTACAAGATTTTGGGCTACGACACCCGAAATTCCCCATACGAAGGTCATTACCCACACTCCAACACCAAAGTGGAAAAAAGTACAAAGCAAGTCCGTTTTAGGGCAGGCGACTATGTGGTGCCGACCCGTCAACCCGGAATTCGGTATTTGTTGGAAACATTGGAACCCCATGCGGTGGACTCCTTCTTCAACTGGAATTTCTTTGATACCGTACTTCAGCAAAAAGAAGGCTTTTCACCTTATGTTTTTGAGGATATCGCCTTGGAAATGTTACAACAAGACTCCATTTTGCGGCAGAACTTTGAAGCCAAGAAAAATCTGGACCTCAATTTTGCGAACAATTGGTATGCACAATTGGATTGGATCTTTCAGCGTTCCAAATATTTGGAGGATGCCTATTTGGCCTATCCTATTTATAGGATTGCCAAGGAAAGTGAAGCTTCGGGCATTTTGGCTAGGTAGCCACTTGTTTGAACAATATGGCAATGTTTTTATAAGAATTTTTAATGGCCTTTTGGGTTTTTTCGGGACCCTTCCATTTTACCTTTTCAATACCTTCTGCTTTTTCGGCAATTAATTTTCCGGTATAGTCCGTAGACATTAAAAACCAATGGGTCTGTTTCAACCAATAGGCACCATTGCGTTTAAAAACATGGTAGGTGGTGCGTAAAAATCGCTCCATTTTCAGGTTCCTCACCCCTGTTTCCTCCTCCACTTCGCGAATAGCGGCATTTTCAATGGTTTCCCCTTTATCCACTTTTCCCTTTGGGAGATCCCACTTTCCATTCCTTTTGATGAAGAGTACCTTACCTTTTTCGTTCACCACAAAACCGCCTCCGGCAACGATCACCGGTATTTTGTGCATAAAGATTTTCAGGATCTTTTCCTTATCCGGATGGTACAGGTAGGCTTTTTTCAGTTTCTTCTTGGATAACAGATGAATAGCCTGCATAATGGAATCATCATCCATCGAAAATACATTTCCGTCGGTATTTTCCGGGCGCTCGTTTGTTAAGATCAGTGGGGACTCATTAACAAAAACTTCATACATTTGCGCAATGGTTTTAGATAAGGGAATAGCAAAAAAAACAGCCGAGCTGTTGCTACAAATTAATGCAATAAAGTTGGAACCCGAAAATCCATTTACATGGGCTTCAGGATGGAAATCTCCAATCTATTGTGATAACAGGGTAATGCTCTCTTACCCTGAAATTAGAAACTTCGTAAGGGAGGAAATGGCCAAGCAGGTTGAAAGACTTTATGGCAAGCCAGATGTAATCGCTGGGGTGGCCACTGGTGCCATCGGAATAGGTATTCTGGTGGCCGAAGCCTTGGGACTTCCGTTCATTTATGTAAGGCCCGAACCAAAATCACACGGTAGGCAGAACCAGATTGAAGGGTATTTTGAACCTGGTCAGACCGTGGTAGTCATCGAAGATCTGATCAGTACAGGCAAAAGTAGCCTAAATGCGGTTCGTGCACTAAAAGACCAAGATGCCAAGGTAAAGGGTATGATTGCCATTTTCACTTATGGTTTCCCTGTGGCCAGTGCCAATTTTGAAGCGGAAGAAGTGGAACTCCACACCCTTTCCGATTACGAACATTTGATCGAACAGGCTTCGGAAACCCACTATATTAAAGAATCACAACTAAAAACCCTGTTGGAATGGAGATCCAATCCGCAGGAATGGAAATAAATAGCAACAATGCACATAGAAGCTTCCAAAAAGAAAATTGCCAAGAGCGACAAAGAAGTATTTGATTTCTTGACCGACATCAAAAACTTTGAAACCTTAATGCCTGACAATATTGACAAGTTTGAGGTTTTGGATGAAAACACCTTTAAGTTTGCCCTTAAGGGCATGCCCGAAATCATCTTGAGGTTGAAGGAACAAAACCCAAATGACAAAGTGGTGCTTGGCGCTGCCAGCGACAAATTGCCCTTTACCTTAACTGCGGACATTACGGCTTTGGGTGAAAATGAAAGTGAAGTTGGTTTGAGCTTTGAAGGCCAGTTCAACGCCATGATGGCCATGATGATCAAATCCCCGATCACCAATTTTATGGAAACCCTGTCCACCAACATGGACAAGATTGGTCAATAAAGCAAGGTCACTTCCTTAAGATCGTATTCCCTCAAAATATGGTCCTCCAGTTCTAGGATCAATTTTCCTGTGGTTGAAACGCTTCGGATAAACCCCATGAACATTTCCCCTTGGCCATTGGTAAAGGTGGATGGCTTGTCTTTTCGGAACAATAATTTCTCATAGGATGGGAGCAATTGGACTACCGTTTTGCTTTCCAAAAACTCCAGATGATGGTGTAATCTATCCAAAATCCTGCGCATTAATTCATCTAAATCGAAAAAGGTTCCAGTTACCATTTTTAGAGACGATGCCTTGTCCAGATTTTCAAAATGGGTTTGGTTTACGTTCAGACCAATACCGATGACAGCTTGACTAACGAAAGTACCCTTCAAAACATTTTCAATCAAAATACCACAAATCTTAAAAGAACCTGACATAATGTCGTTGGGCCATTTCACGCTGACATCTGGCACAGAAAGGTCTTTTAAAACATCGACCACGGCCATGGAAACACTCATGTTCAATAAAAATTGATGCTCTACATGTAAGGCATCAAAATTTTTCAATACACTGAAAGTTAAGTTTTTACCTTCTTCAGATTGCCAAACCGTTCCCATTTGGCCTCTCCCCTTTAGCTGTTTTTTGGTCACCACAACCGCATAGTCTGACAAAGTTGTGGTTTGCAGAAGTTCCTTCAAATACAGATTTGTGGAATCCGTGGCATCAAGTTTGATTATTTGAGTTTGTTCTCCCAAAGTGGTGCGCCTTATCGATTTGTTAAAAACTAAGGCTAAGAAAACAAAAAATACCTAAATTTGTAGAAACTAAATTTTTTGAATGCAGAAAACAAAAGCTAGCGCAGATGAACTGATTGCCTTGATCTTAGAAGGGATAGAAGACGTTAAAGGAGTCGACATTAATCTACTGGACCTGAGGGAAATCGAAAATACCGTTTGCGACTACTTCATCATCTGCAATGGTACTTCCAACACGCATGTAAACGCAATTGTATCCTCGATCCAGAAAACAGTGAGCAAAGCTCTAAAGGACAAACCTTGGCACATTGAAGGTTCTGAGAACGCCGAATGGGTATTGATGGACTATGTTAATGTAGTGGTACATGTATTTCAAAAACACATTAGGGAATTCTACGACATTGAGGGACTTTGGGGTGACGCCAAAGTAACCATGGTGGAGAGCAGCTACAATTCTTAAAACAAAATGGCAAAAGAGAACAATTCAAATATCCCCCCAAAGAGGCCGCGTTTTAGTTCGTGGTGGATTTATGGCGTAGTCATCGCCTTGATCATTGGTTTCCAGTTTTTTGGTGGAAGTAGTTTTTCAAGTACCGAAAAGACCACAACTTCCGAGTTGCAGGAATTTTTGCGTAATGGCGATATATCCAAAATCGTCATCATTACCAATACCAGACAGGCCAAGGTTTACCTAACCGAAGAAGCCTTAAAGAAGGACGTACACAAAGGTGTAGCCAAAAAACCATTGTTCCCATCCAGCAGCTTATTGCCTCAATATGTGTTGGATTATGGGGATCTTCAGATTTTTCAGAACGAAATCTCCGAGATCAAAAAAGAAAACAATCTCGACACCATCGTTGAGTTCGATACGGAATCCAACGTAATTGGGGAATTGTTACTTTCCTTGTTACCGTTTGTGTTGATTATCGGTATTTGGATCTATTTGATGCGAAGAATGTCCGGTGGTGCCGGAGGTGGTGCCGGAGGCCAGATTTTCAACATTGGAAAATCCAAAGCCAAATTATTTGACGAGAAAACTGATACCCGCACTTCTTTTAAAGATGTAGCTGGTTTGGAGGGCGCCAAGGAAGAGGTGCAAGAAATTGTGGAGTTCCTTAAAAACCCTGACAAATACACTTCGTTGGGAGGTAAAATTCCGAAAGGAGCCCTTTTGGTAGGCCCTCCGGGAACAGGTAAGACGCTTTTGGCCAAGGCCGTTGCCGGGGAAGCAAAAGTTCCTTTCTTTTCCCTTTCTGGTTCTGACTTTGTTGAAATGTTCGTAGGGGTTGGTGCCTCAAGGGTACGGGACCTTTTCAAACAAGCAAAGGATAAATCGCCAGCCATCATCTTTATTGATGAAATCGATGCCATCGGTCGTGCGAGGGGCAAGAATAATTTCACTGGATCCAATGATGAAAGGGAAAACACCCTGAACCAATTGTTGACCGAGATGGACGGTTTCGGAACCAATACCAACGTTATTGTATTGGCTGCTACCAACCGTGCCGATGTACTGGACAAAGCATTGATGCGTGCCGGTCGTTTTGACCGTCAGATCTATGTGGACCTTCCAGATTTGAACGAAAGAAAAGAAATTTTTGAGGTGCATTTGCGCCCCATCAAAACCGCCGAGACCTTG
>JASBTS010000238.1 GCA_030148305.1 Allomuricauda sp.
TCTCGGCTTTTTACTTTGTAGCGGGAACTGGACTCGAACCAGTGACCTTCGGGTTATGAGCCCGACGAGCTACCTACTGCTCTATCCCGCGATATGGACGGCAAATATACAAACAATTAATAAATCTGCAATGGATTTAGCTTATTGTTTTTTCTGATGCTACAATGTCGCCGTATTTCTAAAGGTTGATTTAAAGATTTAAGTTGGTAATTTCCGGACTGGTTTTTGAGTAGAATACACCTCTCCAATATGATTTGCCCAATCCATCATATTTCCAGACAACCTCGCCACCCGAAGTTACCTCCCAATAACCAAAGTCGCCCTCACATATTAAAGTGTTGCCATTTGGAAGCCTGGATACGCTGCCAATTCTTGGGAAGAATAGTGTGCTGTCCGTAAATTCAAAAATTGTAGTTGGATCTGTACCAATAGGCGTTGTTCCATTAATCTCCGGTAATAAAAATTCCATGGCGCTGGATTGTCCTGCACTTTCATTGTTATTAAAAATCATCAGGCTGATTTCCCCTGCATTATTTAGGAAAGTGGGGTTATGGTTAAAATCAAAAAGATGGCTAGCATTACTATCTCCAAAGACTTTTTGGTTGCCAAAGCGGTATAACAAATCCCCACCTTTATCAAATTGCCCTCCACTGCCGGTACTGGCTTCCTCTGAAGTAGTACTGTGGTCAATTATCCAAACCTCACTGAAAAAATTAATGCTTAACGCAATGATGTCCTTTTCTGGCAAATAATCAATTCCGTTTGCATGCATAACATCACCAAGGGCTACAAATTCATGAACATCAGAATTTGCATAAAGGATATTGATTTTGTTCTTTTCCACCGCGGGGTCACCAAAAGAAGCCAATTCTGTATTAAAATCCTGTACAATGTGGTCCCAACTTCTCCATTCCCATACAACTTCATTGGAATCCGGATTTATTTCAACTACCTTTTCAGTGAAAATATCGGTTGTACTATTCAAGCCTACTGCAGTAGCTTCAGAAAGGGGTATTCTTTCCCAAACCAGTACCAAGACATTTCCATTGGGCAATCGGGTAAGGTCATGATGTGTAATTTCATTTTCGGTAGCTAACAGATACTCCCAAAGGATGTTTCCTTCTTTGTCTATTTCCCTAATAATGCCACTTTGACCGCCAAAAGCAATAGGCGTTGAATCGACCTTGAAAAGACCCAACAAATTGCCTTCAGGGGTAAGTTCTATATCTTGTCCCAAAACCCTATCAAAGGTCCAACTATAAACCTTTGTTCCATCATGGTCTATCAAATAACAAGTGTTTTGTCCATTTTCTATGGCAAGAATATATCCGGAATCATCTATGAGATCAGCATTGAAATAAGTGATTTCTGCATCCGAATCGTTAGGTTCCTCATTGCCCTTTTCCTTAAAGTTGGCCTGCAAGTCAATTGGCTTGTCCATTATTATGGTAAGTACGGGAGATGTGGATTCTGAATCCCCACTCCATTTTTCGAATTCGAAATCAGTGTCAGGAGTAGCTGTAATGGAGAGTTCGGTACCTTCTAAATAGATACCGGAATCTACGTCAACTGCACCGCCAGTGCCAACTGTTATAGTTAAGGAGTAAAAAATTTGTTTTGGAGTTTGGTCCTTATCACAACCAAGGTTTAAGAGACAAAAGGTTATGAATAGGATAAAAAGTTCTTTTTTCACAATACAAGTTTTAATTTCTAAGTTAACCAAAAAAATCGGTTTAAATATAGGTGTAATTTTAGTTGAATGAGATGAAACATCCTTTGTTGGCAATGATTCCTACCCTTGGATGAAAATGATTACCTTGTGGATTTTTTGACTTTATGGAAGCTCTCAACGATATTCTTACCACCATTTTACCGTATACAGAATGGCCTATGTTCATCCTTCTTATTGGCGGTGGGATCTTTTTGGTGTTCTATTCCAAGTTTATTCCTTTCCGGTATTTTGGGCACGCCCTTGCAGTGGTTTCCGGTAGGTATGACGACAAGGATGCCAAAGGTGATGTGAGCTCGTTCCAGGCGTTGTCCGCAGCAGTAGCCGCAACCGTGGGACTGGGCAATATTTCTGGAGTGGCCATTGCCATACACGATGGTGGACCGGGTGTAGTTTTTTGGATTTGGATTACAGCTCTTCTGGGTATGGGGATTAAATTTTATTCCGGTAGCTTGGCCATCATGTTCCGTGGCACCGATTCCGAAGGAAAATTACAGGGTGGCCCCATGTTCTACATTACCCAAGGGATGGGAAATTGGGCCAAACCAATGGCTGTCTTTTTTAGTATTTGTGGACTGTTCGGGTTCTTGGGGGTCTTTACCGCCAATCAGTTTACCGAAGCATTTATGGGTGTAGTAAAACCCCATGAAACCTTGTTTGCCACATCAGAATACAATTGGAAATTGGCCATAGGGTTCTTTTTGGCCATCGTTACCTCCGGGGTCATTTTTGGGGGATTGAACAAAATCGCGAAAGTGGCTTCTGCCATTGTGCCCTTTATGGTGGGGGTGTACCTATTGGCCGTAATATTTGTAATGGCCAGCAATGCAGGGGATATTTTCCCTGCCCTTAAAATGATCTTTGTAGAGGCCTGGAATTTTGATACCATGGTAACTGGTGGATTTTGGGGATTGGTAATTATTGGGGTTAGGAGGGCCATGTTCTCCAACGAGGCAGGTTTGGGTAGCGCGCCCATGTACCACGGCCAGTCCCGAAACAATGAACCCACCAAGGAGGGCCTTGTGGCCATGTTGGGCCCGTTTATAGATACCATCATGGTATGTACCTTTACCGCAGTGGTCATTATTTTGAGCGGAGCGTATTTAGAAGATGGTAGTGGCATTACCATGACCATGTCCGCCTTTGAAAAAACAATGTACGGCATTGGGGATACCTTGTTGATGGTCATCGTGGCCGCTTTTGCACTTTCAACTCTTTTTACCTATTCGTATTATGGGGTGAAGAGCCTTTCGTTTTTGACCAATCCGAAAATTGGAAAATGGTATAATATGTTCTTTGTTATCATGATTGTTTTTGCGGCCGTGGCATCTTTGCAGCTCGTTAAAAATCTCATTGATCTCTCTTATGCCTTGATGGTGATTCCGAATATGATCGCAGTGTTGTATCTTTCGCCCAAGGTAAACGCTGCCTCCAAACAATATTTTCAAAAAATGAAGAAAGGTGCATAGATCTGGCTTTGTAAATATCATTGGAAATCCGAATGTGGGCAAATCCACGTTGATGAACGCCTTTGTTGGGGAGAAACTTTCCATCATCACCTCTAAGGCACAGACTACCCGACATAGGATTTTGGGTATTGTGAACGGGGAAGATTTTCAAATGATTTTGTCCGACACCCCCGGAATCATTAAACCTGCCTATGAACTTCAGACCTCTATGATGGATTTCGTGAAATCCGCTTTTGAGGATGCCGATGTGCTACTTTATATGGTAGAGATAGGGGAAAAGGCGTTGAAGGACGAAGAGTTCTTCAAAAAGATACAGAACAGCAAGATTCCTGTGTTGTTGCTCCTCAATAAAATTGATACTTCCAATCAACAGATTTTGGAAGAACAGATCCAATATTGGCAGGAGCAATTGCCCAATGTAGAGATCCATCCCATTTCCGCCTTGGAAAATTTTAATGTGAAGGAAGTTTTCGAAAGGATTATGGAACTACTTCCCGAAGGACCGCCCTATTACCCTAAAGATCAGCTGACGGACAAACCCGAACGCTTTTTTGTGAACGAGACCATCCGTGAAAAGATCTTGCTGCACTATAAAAAGGAAATTCCCTATTCCGTAGAAGTGGAAACCGAGGAGTTTTTGGAAGATTCGGACATCATCCGAATTCGTTCCGTAATTTTGGTAGAGCGCGATACGCAGAAGGGAATTATCATTGGCCATAAGGGGAGTGCCCTAAAAAAAGTAGGAGTAGAAGCCCGAAAGGACCTCGAAAAATTCTTTGCCAAGCAGGTACATATCGAACTCTATGTGAAGGTCAACAAAAACTGGAGGAGCAATGCCCAACAGTTAAGACGATTTGGCTATAACGGATAGGTTTCCTCAAATTCTTTGAAACCCGGAAATGGTTTCCCTGAACAAGGATTTCAGTTGTTCCATTTGTCCTTCCCCTTTCGATTTTCCCAAACGGCCAAAAGCGTAAAGGGCAAACCAAAGCAACACCAAAAAGAACATGCCCACCATTAAAAAAGTAATGTCTTTGCCTAATGAATGGTTGGAATAGGCAAAAATTCCCAATATCACAAAGAGGGTTCCCACCCCAAAATGAAGGAACATGAAAAACGTCCAAAGCGTTGGGTTAGGGCCAAAAACACCGCGAATGTTGCTCACCCCTTCCTCATAAGTAGACAGTTCAAGGTGTAATTGCGGGGTCCAAAAATTGGTATCTGCTTTTCGGAACTTGATAAAAACATGCTCATCCAGCCTACTGATCAAAAATCCTTCCTTTTTGCAGCCATCATAAGTATGCTTCAAAGTCTCCATATCCGTCTTTAAGGCAACATGGAATCGGGGCCTTAAAACGATCTCATTGGTCAGGTCGCTCATAACAGTTTGAAAATGATAAAAAAAGGTATCATTTTTTCTTCATAATAAATGGTACTTTTGCCAAAATTTAATGCAGATGGGAGCTATTGTAGCTATCGTAGGGAGGCCCAATGTGGGCAAATCCACTTTTTTCAACCGATTGATCCGTCGCCGTGAGGCAATCGTGGATGCCGTGAGGGGCGTTACCCGTGACCGTCATTATGGTAAAAGCGACTGGAACGGCAAGGAATTTTCCTTGATCGATACTGGTGGATATGTGCTGGGAAGTGATGATGTCTTTGAAAAGGAAATCGATAAACAAGTGGAATTGGCCATTGGGGAAGCGGATGCCATCATTTTTATGGTG
>JASBTS010000008.1 GCA_030148305.1 Allomuricauda sp.
GCCTGCTCCAAATAGGAAAAGGTCTTTTTTATTTTGTTGATGGATCCAATCTTGTTCAAGGGCAATCGTACCACCCTCGATTGTTCCGCCAAGGCCTGAAGAATGGATTGCCTGATCCACCAGACTGCATAGGAGATGAACTTAAATCCACGGGTCTCATCAAACCGTTTGGCGGCCTTCACCAAACCCACATTACCCTCGTTGATCAAATCAGGTAAGGTAAGCCCTTGGTTTTGGTATTGTTTTGCTACGGACACTACAAACCTCAAATTGGCATTCGTCAGTTTTTCCAAAGCAACCTGGTCGCCTTCCCTTATCCGTTGTGCCAACTCCACTTCCTCTTGCGCGGTGATCAAGTCAATCTTACTGATGTCCTGAAGATATTTGTCAAGGGATTTGGATTCGCGATTGGTTACTTGCTTGATGATTTTTAACTGCCTCATTCTATATATGGTTTCATAGTGTTACAAGCTTTCATAATACGTTTTTACGGGTAGAATTCCAAGTGTAAAGTGTTATTCTTATCAAAATGTTATGAGCGAAATTGCATTATCATCAAAAAATTCTGTTAAACACCAATTGTTGATAGTATCTTAATAGAAAACCGCAAGTACCTCTTCCCTTAAGCCCAAAAAACTCCTAATTTTGTAGGGTTTTTTAATTTGAAACCCATAATCCATTTTTCCTTTGGAGGTAAACAGAAAAAATCACAAGAAAACCCTTTACGATTACCAGCAAGAAGATCTCCGTAAGATTTTCAAGCACTTGGACGACCTTCCATCTGGCACGAACATTCTCTACCAGTTGCCCACAGGAGGGGGAAAAACTGTGGTCTTTTCCGAGATTACCCGCAGGTTTATCACCCAAACAGGAAAAAAAGTGATGGTGCTGACCCACCGCATTGAATTGAGCAAACAGACCTCGGATATGCTCCATGGCTTTGGGGTACCCAATAAGGTCATCAATAGTGAAGTAAAGGAGCTTTACGATCAAGATGATTACATGTGCTTTGTGGCCATGGTGGAAACCTTGAACAACCGCTTGCAAGAGGAAAAGGTCAGTATAAAGAATATTGGATTGGTCATCATTGATGAGGCCCACTACAATTCCTTTAGGAAACTCTTCAAATATTTTGAACATGCCACCATTCTGGGTGTTACGGCCACGCCATTGAGTTCCAACATCAAACTACCGATGAAGGACCATTACAAACACCTGATTATAGGGGAGTCTATAAAATCCTTGATTGAGAAACAGTTTTTGGCCAAGGCCAACCTCTATAATTATGATGTTAGCCTCAAAACCTTAAAATTGGGGATTCATGGGGATTATACCGTTAAATCTTCGGATGAATTTTACGGTAACCACAGCATGCTGGGCAAGTTATTGTCCGCCTATGAGGAAATAGCGAAGGGAACCAAAACGTTGATTTTCAATAACGGGATCAATACATCCCTTTATGTTTATGAAACTTTCAAGAAAGCTGGGTACAACATCCGACACTTGGACAACAAGAACACGGCCACCGAACGGAGGGAAATACTGGATTGGTTTGCGGAAACTCCTGATGCCATTTTAACATCGGTCAGTATTTTGACCACAGGTTTTGATGAACCATCGGTAAAGTCCATCATTTTGAACCGCGCAACAAGATCGTTGACCTTATATTTTCAAATGATCGGTAGGGGTTCCAGGATCATTCCTGGAAAAGATGATTTCAACGTCATCGATTTGGGTAACAACTTGGCCCGTTTCGGTCCTTGGGATGCCCCGATTGATTGGCAGGAAATTTTCCATTTCCCTGACTTTTACTTGGAAAACATCAAGAATGATGAGGAAATTGAGCGAGATTTCGTCTATGAAATGCCGGATGAACTCAGGGCTAAGTTTAGCAAATCGGAGAATATTAGCTTCGACATAAAAGAGGAATACAAAAAGATATTTGCGCAGGGGAAAAAGTCAAAATTGGTCTTGGAACTCAGCATAGAACAGCATGCCCAAATATGTGTGGAGAATAGTGAGGACGTATTCGATGCCCGGATTTTGGCCAAGGAACTCAAGGAAGATATCGCCTTTAGGGTTAAGCAATATTCGTATTGCATCATGAACAACACCAAAAACTACAAAGAGTGGTTGGAGGAGGATTATGAGCGGAAACTCCGATCTAGTATTTCCAAAAAATTCGCAATGAAAATGTAGCAGTCTGGACAATTAGCAATGAACAGTCATCTATGTCATTTAGAGCGTAGGTGAGAAATCTTTTCTTTGGATTTTTGGATTATTAGACTATTGGATTTTACTCTTGAATCTTAATGTCTTGATTCTTGTTTCTTTTTCTTGGGTCCCATCCCTAAATGATCACCCACAATGTTATTCTGAGCGAAGCGAAGAATCTCTTTTTCATGAATGCCCAAGGCCATGATTCTTGGATTACTGGAATGTTAGATTTTTGGAAGGCATGAACTTGACACTTGTTTCTTGTTTCTTGATCCTTGTGTCTTGGCTCTTGTTTCTTGGCTCTTGTACTTGATTATTTTATCTTGCCCCAGTTCTTCCAAGTTGACCAAAATATGACTCAAACCATACTCGTTATTGGCCATGTGTGGCCCGAGCCCAATACCACGGCCGCTGGTTGCCGCATGATGCAGTTATTGGAAACCTTTTTGGAGTATAGGTTTGAGGTGACCTTTGCCTCAACGGCTGGAAAAACGGAATACAGCAAAAATCTTTCGGAGATTGGGATTAAAGAGGAGTCCATTGAACTTAACCATCCCAGTTTTGATGACTATATTCAAAAAATCCAACCTGATGTTGTGGTTTTTGACCGTTTTATGGTGGAGGAACAATTTGGCTGGAGAGTTGCTGAATTTGCCCCGAACGCCATCCGTATTTTAAATACCGAAGACCTACATTCCCTTAGAAGGGCCAGGGAAGAGGCATATAGGAATCAACAAGCGTTCAATTTGAATCTTTGGGCAAACCACGAAATGACCTTGCGCGAGGTGGCCAGTATATATCGGTGCGATGTATCCTTGATGGTGTCCGCTTTTGAAATTGACATTTTAGAAGAGCTGCTCCATGTTCCCAAAAATCTTTTGTTCTGTTTGCCTTTGATGATGGAAGTGCCTTCGAATCTAAAGATTAATGACTGGCCCAATTTTGAGGAAAGACAACATTTCATCACCGTGGGCAATGGAAAACATGCCCCAAATGTGGATGCCATCAAAATATTAAAGGATGTAATTTGGCCACTTATCAAAAAACAATTGCCTGAAGCTGAGCTACATGTTTATGGAGCCTACTTACCCCAAATGGTACAAGAAATGCACGATCCCAAGTTGGGGTTTCATGTTGATGGATGGGTGGAAAGCCTTGATGAAACGATGCAAAAGTCAAGGGTGTTATTGGCCCCTCTCCAGTTCGGAGCAGGCATAAAAGGAAAGTTGTTGGAAGCCATAAAAAATGGCACTCCCAGTGTAACCACATCCATTGGAGCGGAAGGGATGCAAGGTAATTTTCCTTGGAACGGAAATATTGAGGATGATTGGGAAACTTTTGCCAATAAGGCGGTACAGCTTTATCAGTATAAATCAGCTTGGGAGAAAGCACAAACCAATGGAATTCAATTGTTACGTGCCTTTTTTGATAAGGAAAAACTCCAAAAAAGTTTTGTTGATCTAATGGACAATCTTGAAAAACAACTTGTTGAGCATCGCGAGCAAAATTTTATGGGACGCATGCTGCAACGTCAAACCTTGAATAGCACCAAATACATGGCCAAATGGATAGAGGCCAAAAACAGACTCTAAGTTAAGCTATAATTTTTCCAAATACGAGATCACATCAGCGTGTCCGTCCCGTTGGGCAATGCTTAAAGCGGTATCGCCATTTTCCATCTTCTGATTGATTTGGGCTCCGTTTTCAACAAGTAAGGTTACCATTTCCAAGTTCCCACGATGGGCAGCGGAATGTAAGGGAGTAACCCGTTGCATTTGAGGTGCATTAACATCGGCACCTTTTGCAATTAAAAGTTTGCAGAGTTCCACATTGTTTTTGGCCACAGCGGCGTGTAACGCATTTACCTTGGAAGGATTGGTTGCCTGTAGATTTGGGTCCGCCCCTTGATCCAATAACCATTTGGCCATTTCCGATTTATCAAAAAAAACAGCAAGGGAAACAGGAGTAAAGCCATCATTGGCATATTGGTTGATCAATCCTGGATTTTTGGCCAACATGTTTTGGACTTGTTCCAACAAACCACAAACTATTGCTTCGTGAAAGGAAAAGGATGGCTTCAAGTTTATTGCCGTTTCCAATACTTCCGGCATTCCTGCATAGGCAATGACCAATAAACCAGAGGTGCCACTTTCATCCTGCAGATCCAAAATCTCAGGGGTTTCTCCGATCAAACCCAGAATCTTGTCCGCTTCTTTATTCTTGATGTACGTTTTAAGGGAATCAATCATGTCATTTGTGTTCATAATTCGAAATCATCATTTTGAAAATGAGCGATCATTGGCTATTCCTCATTCGGTTTATTCAGATTTGGCACCAAAGAAGGGTCATAGGTTGCTCCCTTGGCCACCTGTACCATGGTAATCCGCACCTTGGTGGGGAAGAACTTTTCGAAATCTTCCCGTTTATGCGCATGCCCCTGACCACCACTATCATCTTTGATGACCAAATCCATCTGCTTGATGCCTTCCGACCAGATAATGGATTCATTTTCCCAGAATTCCGTCATCGGAACATCTTTTTCAAAAATACCTTCCTCTGAATATAGATCGGTAGAAGTACAGCCATAGCCATTTCCTTGTCCGTGGTTAGGAATATAGCAGAGCGTCCATTTGGTCGGTTCCCCTCCATGTGGTTTTTCTTGAACCTCAATTCGAATATGCACCGTTCCATTTCTAAAATCGACCGGAGAAGTCCAATCTTTTGGAATGTTTGGGTTCAATTTGTCTCCAGTAACATAGTAATGTGATTTACTGGGTGTGGCATTGTCGGCATCTTGTTTGGTATAGGTGAACGCCACATCAAAAAGCACAAATTGATTTTGATACGATTGCGCCCAAAATAACATTGGCAACAAGAAAAATATCCCCAAAATATGTCTTTTCATCTCCCTATTAATCTTTTTTATATCCCGGACCATGTACCACCTGTCCTGGAAACGCTCCAGTATGTTCTCCATCTTTCAACACCTGGGTGCCATTGACAAATACATGTACCATACCTTCGGCGTATTGGTGTGGATTTTCAAAAGTAGCCTTGTCGATAATGGATTCTGGATCAAACAGGACCACATCCGCATAATTGCCCATGGTTAAACTTCCCCTCTTTTTGATCTTCAGGTTGGTTGCCGGCAATTGTGAAAGTTTATGCACGGCTTCTTCAAGCGGAATCACCTTTTCTTGCCTCACATATTTGCCCAATAGTCGGGCCACATTGCCATACGCCCTTGGATGCGTGTTGGATTTAAGGAAAACCCCTTCCGTGGCCAATGAACCTGCATCGGAACCAAAACTCATCCATGGGAGGGCAATCTGTTTTTTCACGTTGTCCTCGGACATCAAAAAGTAAATGGTTCCCACGCGACTACCATCCTGCACCACAAGATCCATAGCAGTTTCCTCGGGGGAAGTTCCCCGTAATTCCGCCACTTCTTTCAAGGTCTTTCCTGTCAAATATTTAAGGGAATCGTTTCGGAAACCGACCAAAAGGATTTTACTGGGGTCGCCAGCAGCCTGCATCAAGCTTTCCCACTCATCGGTAGGGGTCATCATTTCCTCCTTTACTTTTTTACGGATGGCAGAATCTTGTAAACGTTCTGCCCATTTATCATATCCACCTTCCTGTACCCAGGGCGGCATGGAGGCATCCAAACCTGTGGCACCAGCCACGTAATTGTACATATCGGCCGTGATATGCAGACCCGCCGCTCTCGCCGAATCCACTTTTGCCACCACATCATCAAACTTGTCCCAATTGTCCTTGCCACTTTCTTTGAGGTGATAAATTTCTGCGCGGATACCTGCTTCATTGGCAATACGGATCAATTCATCCAGACTTTCCAGTAACCTAGATCCCTCACTACGCATATGGCTGATGTACATACCGTCATATTCCGCGGCCACCTTGCACAATTCAATCAATTCTTCGGTGCTGGAATAAAAGGCGGGAGCATAGATCAAGGAAGATCCCACACCCAAGGCACCTTCCTCCATGGCCTGCTTTACCATCAGTTTCATGGAATCCAATTCTTGTGGAGTAGGGGCACGGTCTTCGTAGCCAACCGTATTTACCCGAAGGGTAGTGGCACCTACAAAAGAAGCCACGTTGGTTGAAACACCTTTTTTGGCCAAATATTCCAAATATTCATTCAACGTATTCCATGTAATGTCAAATTTGATATCGCCTTGGCTTTCCTGTTCCTCTTTCTTTATTTTTTCGGTCAAGGGACCCATGGACCATCCTTCCCCAAAAACTTCCAACGTTACTCCTTGTTTTATGTCGCCCATGGACCTGCCATCTTCTATTAAGGATTCCGTGGCCCAACTCAGCATATTGATGAACCCGGGGGCAACCACCAAGCCGGAAGCATCCACTTCAACACTTCCCGTTACTTTGCCAAGGTCTCCAATAGCAGCAATGGTATCGGCATTGATGCCGACATCCCCCACATAAGAGGGTTTACCGGAACCGTCCACAATACGGCCATTCTTTATGAGTACATCAAAGTTTTGGGGCTTGCTGCAACTCCCCATGAGCAGCATAGCAAAAAGGAAAGTGGTCAAGATTGGTTTCATAACTCGGTTATTTGGTGAGAGATAACCAAGTTAATCCTTTTTTGTTTAAGGGCAAGTGACCATTTTATTTCCTTAATTGTTCCAATCGGTCAATGGCGTTTTGGTTCTGCGGGTTTAAATCCAAGGACTTTTTAAAGCTCGTAATGGCCTTATCCGTCTCTCCCAAGAATAAATAAGCTTCTGCCAAACTGTCAAATAGGTTGCTGGAATTTGGATAAAGGGTCGTTGCCAATAAAAACACATTGATTCCGTGCTCGGATGTTTTTGGGTTGAACACCAACTGCAACCCAAGATTGTTGAGTTTTCCTTCCGGCAATTCCAAGGTAGGATGCTCTTTCAAAAGCGATTCGTAAAGTGCATTCAGATTGTCATAGTTTTGTTCCGCAGCCAATTCATTAAAATCATTGAACCCAAACCCCTTTTCCTGTGGCTCTTTGGCTTGATAGTCCAATACATCCCTTGCTATTCCATTTTGGGAAGGGTCGTTATTTAAAAATTTAAGGGCTATCGGGTCATCTTTCAAAAATGCATCCAAAAAATGCAACGCATACTGGGATACTAATCTATAAGACTCCATAATCTCGGAATCAGTTTTATCCTGTCTTTCGTCCCTTGGCTGGAACAAAACCCCCAAGGTACTAAAATAGGAATGCGTCATGTTGTGGAACTTCAATTGATAGGCCTTGCTATGGGTGAGACTATCGTAAAATTCAAATTTGGTGTTGAGCACTGGATCGATCTTATCTTCTGCCAAAACCTGCTCTGGAATATTCTTTTGGGCCATGTGGATGAAAGGCACATCCACTTTGTCAATATTGAAGAACGGTGATTTTTTCAATGTGTCATATTGGTATTTTATGCTTCCATCCAGACTCACAATGGCCATGATGTTCTTATTTCTCATTTGAGACAGCACATTGGATAACCCTCCAAAGCTAAAGCCCATAGTGGCGATATGGTTCGTATCCACATAAGGCAATTTTTGTGCTTCCGTGATCAAAAACTCTATGTCCCTGGCCTGTGTTTCCAGATCTTTTGGGGTTCCTCCTTCCAAAAATCGATTCTCAGCACCTCTACTTGGACTGGAAACGACCACGTAGCCATGACTGGCCAGATATTCGCACATAGCGAAATTTTCTATGGAAGATGCTTGATAGCTAGGGGCATAAACCACTACTGGAAATGTACCTTCTGCCGATCTTATCCCGTACTGAGCAATTGTCCGTTCCCTTAGATGGTTTTGGTTTGCCAAATTGTTCGGATAATAAAACCAATTCAATATTTGGTCATTTGGCAAATATTCCCATTCCTCTTCCTCCTTAAGGATTTCCATATAATCCAATATGCCCATTGGCTCTGTGTCATCCAAAGTTTTATCGGACGGATACCAAATACTTATTGGAATGGGCCTTGGAATACTCTTGTTGTTCCAATCGTAAATTCTTTTGTAGGTTCTGGTACTATCGGTTGTCAGGTAGTGTTTAAATCCAGCATGGAAGTCCCCCCTTTCTAAATCAATTTTCTTTAAAGAAGTCTGCCCTAAAACCAAGCTTGTCTGTACCAATACTAAAATAAGAAGCACTAATCGTTTCATTATCAAATTATAATGTTGCACAAGAAAGATAAGAAAAACAGTGACCTATTACAGTTTGAAAATTGTTTTAACCTGGAATCCTGTGGATTAAATCAGTGGTGCATGGGATCAATCCCAAACAAATTTCCAGGTTTGGTCCGGTTGCCGTTTCCAAACGGTATGAAAAATTCCTGTGTTTTGCACTTCAGCACCCGTGGAATCTCTATATGTCAATATATATTTTCCATAAGTATAACCAAGGTCGCCAGCTGTGGAAACATCCACGAAATCGGGCTCCCATGAAAGCGTAAAGTTGGAAGAAGAAGCTTGCTTGGAAAAATAAGCCTTCAGGCCATCTTTCCCTTTCACCAATTTGTTGTTCCGCATCATGACCACATCATGGGCGCAATACGCTTCAAAAGCTTTTGCCACCCCTTCTTTTTGTGCCATGTCGGAAAAAGCTTTTTCCGTATCCCGGATCTCTTGTTTCCAAGTCTCCAATTTTAATTTTTCAGCAGGAGTATTGCAACCGAAGCACATCAAGGCAATCAATCCGGTACAAAACCACTTTACATCCATTGGTGATTGGGATTATTATTTGTTGGACATGGCTGCCAAACCTAGATCATATAGTCTTTTAATCTGCTTCTTCTGCAGGTAGTTTTTCTGGATGTGCTCCCTTCCTTCAAGTCCCATGGCCTTGGCCCTAATGGAATCTTGGCACAATTGCATCATAAAATTGGCCATTTCATCCACATCGGTTTCCTTTACTAAAAATCCTGTCTGCCCGTGGACAACCGCATCTTTTATACCGCCATGCCTTGTGCTTACAATAGGTAGACCAGAAGCTCCAGCTTCCATGATACTGACAGGGGTCCCTTCCATATCTCCATTCGGTGCAGTTATGGAATGTTGTACAAAGGCCAAGGAGGAACCCATAAGTTGGGCAATCTGTGATTGGTCCAAAATACCGGTGAAAGTCACGGCATCATTCAGACCTAACTCTCCTACTTTCTGCTCGCAAGCCTCAAAAAGTCCAGATTTCTTACCCACCATGGTGAGTGTGGCATCTGGAAATTTCTGGTGGACCTTATTAAAGGCCTCAATAGTGTACAGTGGGCCTTTTTTGGCCGTAAACCTACCAACAGCGAGAAATCTCTTTTCTTGGGCAGGTTGTTCATTGGGCTTGAATTTATCGGTATCCACCCCACAAGGCACCACTTTGATTTTTTCGGGATTTGCCCCAAGATCCTTCAATTTGGAACCCATGTCGTTGGACACCACAATTAAGGAAGAAGCATATTGAAACAGTTTTTGGTACTTTTTCCTGTATCTACTTATAAGTTTTTGGTCTGTGGCATCATGACCATGGAAAATGACCAGTAAAGGAATATCCAAAGCCTTGCAAACAGGCACCATATGGGCGGCACACATACCATAATTGGCCAAGACCACATCGATATGGTTCTTTTTCAGGTATTTTTTCATGCCGTAATTACTGAAGAAATTATTTCGGCCAACCAAAAGTTTCACCGCCTTGTGGGCCACCCAAAAGGGTTTGGGACTCAGTAATTTTCCATTTTCTTCACGTTCAGGATACCTTCCACCGTAAACGGTGAACACTTCTGCCAGTTTGGAAAATCCGGCAATCTGATCTCGAATGAACGTCTCGGAGTAAGCATGTTTTTCGGAGCGGGTAATACAGATTCGCATCAGGCTTTTTTTATGATGGTACAATGTAACCAATTAGGACGAAACCTCTACAATGGTATCTGCTGGCTCAAACAATGTAAGGTACCAAATCCCCAAATAAGGTCAATGGCGCTGATCCCGATAACCTCGCGGTCAGGGAACACGCCTGCCAATATGTTCAAGGCCTCGCGGTCCCTTGAGTCGTTAAAGGTCGGAACCAGAACAGCCTGGTTCAAAATCAGGAAATTGGCATAACTAGCAGGGATTACAATGCCATCAAAATGGATAGAACTGGGCATGGGAAGCGTTACAATCCTAGGTTTGCTGCCATCTTCCAAGACCGCATTTTCCAATCGCTTCAAGTTTTCTTGCAGGGCTGCATAATTGGCATCCTTTTTATCGGATTCCACAACCGTAACAATGGTATTTTCGTTGACAAATCGTGCCAAATCATCAATATGTCCATGGGTGTCGTCGCCTTTGATGCCATCGCCCAACCAGATGGTATGGGTCACTCCAAGGTATTCTTTAAAAATGGCTTCATAATCGGTCTTACCAAAACCAGGATTGCGCACTTGTATCTTTGGATCCAACAGACATTCCTCCGAAGTGATCAAGGTGCCATTACCGTTCACATCGATGGCCCCACCTTCCAGCACCACAGGTTTTCCCTTATATTTTACTTGTTCCAAAGGAACGTTTAGGAATTGGGACACTTTCTCTGGAACATGTCGATCCAATTTATAATTGGAATATTTGGCCCATCCATTAAAATTGAAGTTGAGGGCCTTTCTTTCCTTACCATTTTTGACGATGATCGGACCAGAGTCGCGCATCCAGCTTCGGTTGGTTTTATGGATAATGAAAGAAACTTTATCAACATTTACATGCGCGGTTTGGAGGAGGTGGAGCACTTTGTTTTTGAGCTCCTCGGAAGCCACCACCAAAAAGACCTCTTCAAAAGTGGCCACTTTCTTGATGAACTCCACAAATGCCCATTGAATGGCGCCATATTTACCAGGCCAATCGTTTCCATTATGTGGAAAGCAGAGTAAAATACCTTGTTGTTTTTCCCATTCTGCGGGAAATCGCCATGTAGCTTTTGCCATATCAGTCGATTGCCCTTTTGGTTATTTCCCCGTACATATCAATTCTTCGATCACGAAGGAACGGCCAATTTTGTCGTACATTTTCCTGAAGGTCCAGATCTACTTCGGCCAACAGGATTTCTTCTTGATCGTGGGATGCCTGAGCCAATATTTCGCCTTGTGGACCACAGATAAAGGAGGAACCCCAGAATTCAATTCCGGCGGTATCCGGCAAGTATTTTTCCAAACCGATACGGTTGGCGGCCGCCACATATACCCCATTGGCCACGGCATGCCCTTTCATGACGTTCATCCAAGCGCCGTGCTGTTTTTCTCCGTATTCTTCCTTTTCCTGTGGATGCCAACCAATGGCGGTAGGGTAGAAGAGCACCTCCGCACCTTGAAGAGCTGTTAATCGGGCCGCCTCGGGGTACCATTGATCCCAACAGATCAAGGTTCCCACTTTTCCCTTTTTGGTCGGGATGGTCTTGAAACCAAGATCCCCGGGAGTAAAATAAAATTTCTCGTAAAAATGGGGGTCATCCGGAATGTGCATTTTTCGGTACAAACCCGCTTCGGAGCCATCTGAGTCTATAATGTAGGCACTGTTGTGATACACCCCGGCCATACGTTTTTCAAAAAAAGGAACAATGATCACCACACCCAATTCCTTCGCCAAGGCACTGAACGCTTCAAAAGAGGTACTGTAGAGCGGTTCCGCATAAGCGAAATTCTCCGTGTCCTCACTTTGACAGAAATAATGGCTGCTGTACAATTCGGGCAATGAAATGACCTCCGCACCTTTGGCCGCAGCTTTTTTTACCCACTCCACACATTTTTTCAAATTGTTCTCGGGGGTATTGTTCAGGTTTAATTGTAGTACCGAAACGATGTATTTACTTTTTCCCATGTGTAATAAATGTTCTCAAAAAAACAATGTAAAGATAATCGTATTGTTTTCAAAAAGGGTCATTTTTTGTCATATGGAATGTAATTCTCCCATTCCCAAGGGGTATAAATGTCGGACAATGCCACTTCAAGAAGCTCTTTAAAAATGCTATTCCCATTTTCGGAATTGGTCATGATCATGATGCCTTTCCCCACTTCTGGAAACAATACGGAGTGATGCACAAATCCGCTACCATGACCTTCCTTGAAAACTGCCTTCCCATATGGTGTTTCAAAATAACCCCAGCCCAAACCATATCCTAGATGAATGGAATCGTATTTATCGGTAACAATTTTGGCACCTTCACTGAATTGTTTTTCGGTACGAATCCTGATATGTGGAGTGAAAATCTCATCATAAGATGCCTCACTGATGATTTTTTTATGGAGCACTGCGGTCAAAAATTTGGTGTAATCCTCCGCAGTGGTTTCCAAGGTACCACCACCCCTTGGTTCATTGTCCTTATCCTTTTTCAACGCTTCACCCTTTTCATTATGTCCCACCGCATAGTCCTTATCAAATCTAGGTTTCCATTCGTAAGCGGAGTTTTTCATCCCCAGTGGGTTGAAAATAATTTCCTCCGCAAGTTGCTCCAATCCTTTTCCTGTCAATTTTTCCA
>JASBTS010000029.1 GCA_030148305.1 Allomuricauda sp.
ATACCAACATGAGGGTAAGGGGTTTCGAGCAGGATAACACCGCTTTCCTATTGAACGGTCAACCTATCAACGGAATGGAAGATGGTTTGATGTACTGGTCCAACTGGTCAGGTATCAACGACATTGCATCTGGTATCCAGATTCAAAGGGGTCTTGGTTCTTCCAAATTGGCCATCTCTTCTGTGGGTGGTACTGTAAACTTTGTGACCAAGGCTACTGAGATGAACGAAGGTGGATTTGGTTATGCAACCATTGCAAACAACAATTACATCAAAACATCTGCTGGTTACAATACTGGTATCTCTGACAAAGGATGGGGTATGAGTGTTATGCTATCTCATTGGCAAGGTGATGGTTACAACGAAGGAAACTTTGGAGAAGGTCAAACTTATTTTATTTCTGTAGGGTACAGACCAAATGATAACCATGGATTCAACTTTTTGATTACTGGTGCACCACAGTTCCACGATCAAAACTTCACCAAATCCATTTCTTCATATTTGGAATATGGAAGAAGGTACAACAACAACTGGGGTACCTACCAAGGGCAATATATGACTGAAAGAAGGAATTTTTATCATAAGCCAGTTGCCAACTTGAACTGGGACTGGAAAGTTAATGAAACTACAAACCTTTCTACTGTACTTTATGCCTCATGGGGTAATGGTGGTGGAACCGGAAACTTGGGTAACCGAATCAGAACCGCTGAAGGACGTATTGATTATGATGCCATTTATGCCCAAAATGCTGCGGTTACAGATGGTGATGCTGTAAACTTTGGTTCTGAACCTTCTTATATTACCCGTTCATCCATGAACCTTCACAACTGGTACGGGTTGATTTCTAACCTTGAGAAACAACTTGGGGATAATTTGACCTGGAATGTTGGTTTCGATTTAAGGACTTATTATGGTAAACACTTTAGGGTAGTTTCTGATTTCCACGGTTTGAATTCTTGGACTGATAATATTCGTCTAAGAGATCAGAACGATAACCATCAAACCTATGGAACATTTGGCACCTATAAGTTTGTAACGGCTACTGAAACCTTTAAGCCATCTGCTTGGGAAGCCGCTTTCAACTCTTATCCAGAGGACCAAAAAATTGGTTATAGCAATGACGAGCGCATTTCTTATGGTGGTCTGTTTACCCAATTGGAATATGCTACGGATACGTTCTCCACGTTCTTCCAAGGATCTGTGTCCAATCAGTATCACCAAAGATTCGATCATTACCAATATGCTGATGAATCTTTGATAAATGGTACATCGCCTCAATGGACAGGTGAGCCATTGCCAGCAGGTATTGAGCCTGGCGTTGATTCAGAAAAAGTGAACAATTTTGGATACAACGCAAAGGGTGGTTTCAGCTATAACCCAACTTCACAACATAGTTTTTATGGAAATGTAGGTTATTATAACCGTCAACCATACCACGACAATATTTACTTGAACTTTACTAACCAAGTGAACCCATTGACCGAAAATGAGAAAATTTTCGGTTTGGAAGCAGGTTATGGATTCTCAAGCGCTATGTTCTCTGCAAATGTGAACTTGTACAGAACCTCATGGAAAGATAGGGTAGCTTCAAGTTCCACTGTTCAGAACGATGTAATCACATACACTTCTAACTTCGGAACCGAGCAATTGCACACTGGTGTGGAACTAGATTTTAAATTTAGACCTGTTACTGGATTGTCCATCAATGGTTTTGCTTCTATTGGAGACTGGGTATATAAAGGGAATGCGGTTACTCAAATTACCGATGAGAACAGAAATGTGATTAGTACTGAAACCATTGATTATGATGGTGGAAAAGTAGGCGGTGCAGCACAAACTTCAGGTGGTCTTGGCTTTGCCTACAGAATAAACAAAATGTTCTCCGTGGATTCAGACTGGAGATATTACGGAGACCTTTACTCTGATGTTGGAGCCATCAAGGAAAACTTGAAATTGCCGTCTTTCAGTTTGTTGGATGCTGGTGTAACTTTCAGCGTGCCATTAGGAATTGACAAGTCAAAACAGTTAAAGATCAGGACCAATATGAACAACGTTTTGAACCACATTTATATCTCTGAACTTACCACTGCTAACTTTGTTGAGGCAGGTGATGAGACTTACAAGGGAATCAACGTTTCCAACCAAGGTTATTTTGGATTGGGCAGAACTTGGAACCTAACTTTGCGTTACGATTTCTAATCTTAACCTGAATAAATAATTAAAACCCTGCCCGTCGGCAGGGTTTTTTATTGCTTAAAATCCGTACTTTTAAAACCACAAACTATACCACATGGAAATCATAAAGAACCTACACTCCTATTTGGCCTATATTGTTTTGGCTGTTTTGGTAATTGCCGTAATCAATGCTCTTTTGGGCTGGATGGGCAAAAAAGACTTCACCATGCACAAAGACCTTCGCATCAGCCTTTTTGCATTGATATTGAGCCATATTCAGTTGTTGATTGGCTTGGTCCTCTATTTTGTCTCTGCTAATGGCCTAAAGGCCATCCAGGCATTGGGTATGAGTGGTTTAAATGCCCCTGCCCGACTTTTGGCCGTGGAGCATCCTTTTATCAATATCATCGCATTGGCTTTGATTACAATTGGCTGGTCCAGACACAAAAAATTTATGGAGAGCGACAAAAAATTCAAGACCATTACCATTTTCTACAGTCTTGGCCTTTTGTTGATCTTGAGCCGTATCCCTTGGGGACAATGGTTGGGGTAGGTTTGTCATTCCTGCAAAAGCAGGAATCTCATTCGACCTCCTTGATTAAAAACACATAGGCAGGAAAGTGATCGCTATAGCCTGCCGTGTAGGTGCCACCGGAATACGTTCGTAGTGGATAGCCTTTATACCGTCCTTTTTCTGTTTTGAGGAAAGGCGCCGAAAAAATGCCTGCTTTCCAAAATGATAGGGTTTTCCTGTTTTCGGTCACCAAGTTCGGGGTCATGAAAATTTGGTCGAAGAGATTCCATTTGTCGCCATAAGCCAAAGAACCAACACCCTTTCGGAATAGATTTTCCATAGGATTAAATAAGCTAATGCTATCCAGTTGATTAATTTTCCCCTTGGTTTTCAATATTACTTTTAAACTGTTGTCTATGGGGTCATCATTTAAATCACCCATGGCAATGATCTTGGCATTCGGGTTCAATGTTTGCACCGAGTCGATGATGCGTTTGTTCAATAAAGCGGCCCGCACACGGAAAGGTTGACTTTTTGCAGGACCTCCTCTTCGGGATGGCCAATGGTTTACAATAAAGTAGAGTTCTTCATCATCCATGATACCACCCACCACCAATTGGTCTCGGGTATATTTCCTTTCTCCCATGTCATCGAACAACAATAGTCGATGACTTTTGAAAGATGTGGGTAAAAAGGAGGAGGTTTTGTACAACAGTGCCACATCAATGCCCCGCTCATCTGGCGAATCAAAATGGACGATTTCATATCCTTTATCCAACAAATTGGGATGGTGTGCCAAGTCTTCCACCACTTTTCGGTTTTCCACTTCGCAAAGACCAATAACATCTGGCGAGGTTTTGGAAGTCTCCCTACCGATTTGTGCCAACACCTTCGAGAGGTTTTCCACCTTTTTTAGATACCGTTCCTGGGTCCAGTGGTAACTGCCGTCAGGGGTACGGTCGTCATCAAAGGTGAGCGAATCGTTCTCCGTGTCGAACAGATTTTCACAATTGTAGAACGCAATGGTTCTTAAAGTAAACGTTTTGGACTCTTGTCCATGTAGTGAGGTCGATATTAATACAAGCAGGCATATTAATAATCGCATTCTATTTTGAATTTCCTACAAAAATAAGTAAGATTGTTCGCTTTTCGCAGTTTGTACAGCAATTACAACCCCTTTTTATTTAATTAACCTACTAAAGTTATGAGGACAGCTATGCTCTTGGCTGTGCTTTGTTGTGGCCCCAATCTTTTCGGTCAGCAAGGTACAGTGATCAAGGGAAATGTTCTGGAACGGGGTATCAATGTGCCTATTCCCAACATTTCCTTGGCCTTTGAAGGCACTTCAAAAACATTTACAACCGACTCCGAAGGAAATTTTGAAATCGAAACCTTGGTTTCTGGAGAACAGATTTTGGTATTTACCGCTCAGGATTTTGTTCCCAAACGATTTTCCCTTTTTTTGGATGGAACCCCAATCGATTTGGGTACCGTTTACCTGGACAGGGACATTATCTTGGAAAAAACGGACAACCTGATTACCCTCACCGATGTGGAACTTTCCGATGAGGACACCTCCATTTCAGGAGTTTCGGGACTATTGCAATCCACAAGGGACATCTATCTGAACCGTGCCGCCTTCGATTTTGGTCAGGCTTTTTTTAAGGTCCGGGGTTATGATTCGCAAAACGGGGTGGTGTTGATCAACGGCATTCCCATGAACAAGTTTATTGATGGCCGTCCCCAATGGAACAATTGGGGCGGTCTCAATGATGTGATCCGTAATCAGGAATATACCAATGCCCTCGGAAAGAATCCCTACACGTTTGGGGGCATTTTGGGTAACACCAATATTGATACCCGGCCCTCAGTAATGCGACCTGGGTTGCGTGTCTCTTCTTCCATGTCCAACCGAACCTACCGTGGAAGGGTGATGTCCACCTATAATTCAGGGTTGAAAAAGAGCGGTCTGGCCTATTCAGTGTCCGCTTCCAGAAGATGGGCCAACGAAGGGTATGTTGAGGGCACGCTTTACGATGCTTATTCTTTTTTCGGAGCCTTGGAATACCAACCAAATCCACAGAACAGCATATCGTTTTCCGCTATTTTGGCCCGAAACCGAAGAGGCCGTTCCGCAGCATTGACGGAAGAGGTTTTTGACTTGATGGGTAATCAATATAACCCTTACTTGGGAGAACAAGATGGAAAGATCAGGAATTCGCGGGAGCGTGATATTTTTGAACCCCTTTTGCTTCTGAACTATACCCTGGAAACGGAAAAACTGAACTGGATCGTGGGGGCATCCTATCAAACAGGTACGTATTCCAAGAGCAGACTTGGGTATTACAATGCCCCTAACCCGGATCCTACGTATTATCGCTACTTGCCCAGTTACCATATCAACAGTTCATTGGGGGCTGATTTTGTGAATGCCAACTTGGCCCGTGAAGCATTTTTGGGACATCCGCAATGGAAATGGGGTCAATTGTATGAAGCTAATGCGAAGAACAACGGTAATGCGGCTTACCTCTTTTATGACGATGTCGTGGCCGATAGGACCTGGACCGCGGCTACCAGTTTTGAGTATCACCTTGGAGAACGCTTTCAGTTTGGCGGGGGTGTAAATTATCGAAAGCTGACCTCGAAAAACTATGCCGAGATTACCGATATGTTGGGGTCGGACTATTATGAAGATATGGACACGTTTTCCAATACCTTGAATGATGTAAATGGCAATCTTCAGAAACAAGAAGGAGAGATTATCAACTACAACTACGATGTAAATGCCTCGCAGTTTGAAGGTTTTGGGCAAATCGCCTATACTGCCAATAAATGGAAAGGGTTCACATCGGCTTCCGTAACCGGTTTCAATGTTCAGCGCAACGGGCTTTTCACCAACGAACGCTATTTGGAAAATTCCTTTGGACCGAGTGAAAATGTTTCCTTTTCAGGCCTTGGGTTGAAAGGAGGATTTTCCTATTTCATCACAGGCAGACATTGGGTCTCGGCCAGTGCCGCCAAATTGGAACGCACCCCAGTAGTTCAGAACATTTTCATCAACCCGAGGGAACATAACGAGGTGGTCCCAAACCTTCTGAAGGAAACCATTACCACGGTCGATCTTGGCTATTTTGTTCGTTTGCCCTCATTAATGGGACGGGTGACTGCTTTTTACACACGTTTCATGAATACCACGGACATTAATTTCTTTTTTGTGGATTCTGGGCTCGGCTCCGATTTCGTACAAGAGGTCATCACAGGTTTGGACAAGCTCCACAAGGGCATCGAGTTTGGGTTCCAGTATGAGGCATCCACCAGTGTGAAGTTGAACCTTGCAGGCAATGTGGGGAGTTATATATATGCCAGCGACCCTTCGGTTCAAATAAATTTTGATACCTCCGGCGCTGAAGAAGACCTGATCGCCACCGAAGGAACCATCGATTTGGGAATTGCCAAACTCAAGGATTTGCGGTTGGCACAAGGTCCACAAACGGCCTTGGCAGTAGGAGTGGAGTACCGCTCACCTAAATATTGGTGGTTAGGGGCAACAGCCAATTATCTCACCCAAAATTATATCAGCCTATCCACCATTGCCCGTACCCAAAGCTTTTTGTTGGATCCTGAAACAGGGGAGCGATTTCCGGATGCCACCCAAGAAAAAGTGGCCAAACTGCTCCAACAGAAAAAGATGGAGGATATCTATTTATTGAATTTGGTTGGGGGAAAATCTTGGCTTTGGGGCAAAAAGTACATCAGTGCCTTTGCCAGTGTCAGCAACCTCTTCGATTCGGTTTTTAGGACAGGTGGCTATGAACAAAGTCGTAACGGGAACTTTGGACAGATGCAAAAGGATAACCTGAGCGGGGCTCCCTCTTTTGGACCCAAATATTGGTACAGCTATGGGCGTACCTATTTTTTAAACCTGGCGATAAGCTTTTAAATCTTGTGATCATGAAAAATTTATTATTTGCTATTGCAATGGTTGCCCTATTGCTGTTGCCCTTTTCCTGTGTGAAAAGTTCAGAGTTCGATATCCCGAAAGAAAATTGCAATACCGACTTAAAGGCCAACATTAGTTTTGTGGAATTGGATTCCCTTTCCACGGAGGAAGTAGTGCAGATTAAGGACAGTTTAATTCTGGAAGGTTATGTGATTTCTTCCGATAAGGCCGGAAATTTTTTCAGCACACTTTTTATTCAAGATAAACCGTCCAAACCTACTTACGGCCTACAACTGGAAGTGGATATACGGCAATCCCATCTCCTGTATCCCGAAGGGAGCAAGGTTTTTCTCAGTCTAAAGGACCTTTATTTGGTCAACAAGGAAGGGAATATCAGGTTGGGTAGTGCCTTTTCTTCGTTTGGGAATCTCTCCATAGGTAGATTGCCCAACCAAAAAGTATTCGAGCATGTTTTGATTGCCTGTGATGATCAAGAAAATGTAGAACCTCTTTTGAGCACAATTTCAGCGTTGGACACCCTGCCCATCAATACGTTGATAAAACTGGAAGGCTTGGAATTTGTGGATGAAGAGTTGGGAGAACTTATGGCCGTTGCGGCAGAAGAAACCGAAAGACGTCTTCAGGACTGCGAGGAAAACGAACTGGTATTGCTCAACAGCGGGTATGCCGATTTTCAGGCAGAAATCCTTCCAGAAGGCAATGGTATCATTACAGGGGTTTTGGTCAAGGATGGTAAAAATCCGCAACTGATCATTCGAAGTTTGGAGGATATAGCTTTTACTGATGAACGTTGCCCAGAGATCATCACCGAATTTATGTCCACCCAAATTTTTATCACGGAACTGGCCGACCCCGACAACAACTCTGGCGCTCGGTTTGTGGAACTTTACAATGCTGCTTCCGAACCTCTGGATCTGAACAAATGGATACTTCGCCGCTACACCAATGATGGAACGGAAGTGAGTTCCACCATCGATTTGTCAGGTTTGGTCATCGGGGCCGAGAGCACTTTGGTGATTTCCCCCAATGCTGAGGAATTTCAATTAGTGTATGGCTTTGCTCCTGATTTAGAGGTGTCCACGAATAGCCCTGCCGATTCCAACGGGGATGACAATTTGGAACTGGTAGACGCCTTCGGAAACATCATTGACGTCTTTGGAGTGGTTGGCGAAGACGGTTCCAATACCAACCACGAGTTTGAGGACGGACGTGCTATTCGAAACCCAAACATTGCAGAAGGCAACCCGACGTACACCTTTTCAGAATGGACCTTATTTAATGATACCGGCGATGCGGGCACTATAAAATTGCCCCAAAATGCCCCACAGGATTTTACTCCTGGTTTGCGGGATTGATAGGAGAGGATTAAAAAATGAAAAGCCCCAAATTATGGGGCTTTTCTTCTTGATAAATTTTTTTAAAAGGTCTTATACCCAAACTTCTGACCGCCTACCGAGGCATCGGCCATCAGTCCGGCCTTGGGCAGGGCAAACACGGCCACGCCATCCTTGTATTTGGCATTAAAGGCAATTCCGGATTTTAGGGCCACGGCAGAGGTTTCCGCGGCAAACTCGAACTTGCCTTGGGTAAAACGTTGTAAATCGGTATCAGTCTCAAAAAAGATGACCTCAATAATGGCCTGTCCGCCAGCTTGTAGGCCAATGTTCAATTTTTTAAGGTCGGCCATCCCAATGGCATCCCCATTTTCGTAGACCACTCCATTTCCGGATGCGCCCCCAATAATAAAACCACCTTTACCCACATTGGGGAAGATGACATATCCGGCAGATTTGTCAAAAAAATGCTGTAGTCCAGAATCTGCTTCCAACAATTTAGCCTTGGCGGTTACGGCATCGTCCATTATTTTTTGGTCCTTTTTATTCTGTGCAAAGCCAACGGTTCCCATTAACAAGAGAGCAGTTAGCGCAACGGTTTTTATCATTTTCATGGTATCTTGTTTTTAGTGTTTATCCAAAGGTAGAAAATGGTTGACCCTCATTGTGGCAAGACTTTCCCAATAAATGTTAAGGAATCCCCAAACATTGAAAATTCAAATAAGCAATGATTTAAATCATAGAAAACATTTATGTTTTAATAGTATTTTAATATGAATTATCTATGCCGTTGGCTGCCATTTTTGTATTTTTAGGAGGAGAAAAAATCTATAAACAACATACGATCATGAGTAAAGAAATGGCAAACGGGGCAGATGCAAGTCAATGTCCGTTTTTGAGCGAAGTTGCCGGAGGAGGTACACAAAATGCAGATTGGTGGCCAAACCGACTTAAGTTGGAACTTTTGAGTCAACACTCTGAAAAATCTAATCCGCTAGGGGAGCAATTCAACTATGCTGAAGAATTTAAAAAGCTGGATTACGCAGCACTTAAGAAGGATCTTTTGGATGTAATGACCGATTCACAGGATTGGTGGCCTGCCGATTTTGGCAGCTATGCCGGTTTGTTCATCCGTATGGCATGGCACAGTGCCGGTACCTATCGTGTTCAGGATGGCCGTGGAGGTGGTGGACGTGGTCAACAACGTTTTGCCCCCCTCAACTCTTGGCCGGACAACGTGAGTTTGGATAAAGCCCGTCGTTTGTTATGGCCCATCAAACAAAAATACGGTCAGAAAATTTCTTGGGCAGACCTTATGATCTTGGCCGGAAATGTGGCTTTGGAATCAGCTGGATTTAAAACCTTCGGTTTTGCGGGAGGTCGTGAAGATGTTTGGGAACCAGACCAAGATGTATATTGGGGTAACGAAACCGAATGGTTGGCTACGAGCGATACACCGAATAGCCGCTACTCTCATAATAAGGAAGAACGTGAAATAGAAAATCCGTTGGCAGCCGTTCAAATGGGATTGATCTATGTAAACCCAGAAGGACCAGACGGCAATCCCGATCCAGTAGCTGCCGCACATGATATTCGCGAAACTTTTGAGCGTATGGCCATGAACGATGAAGAAACTGTAGCATTGATTGCTGGAGGACACACCATCGGAAAAACACACGGTAATGGAGATGGCAATAAAGTAATGATGGATGCAGATCCTGAAGCAGCGGATTTAGCATCACAAGGCTTTGGATGGGAGAATAAAAATGGTTCTGGAAAAGGAGCTGATGCCTTCACTTCTGGATTGGAGGTAATTTGGACATCCACACCGGTAAAGTGGAGCAACGATTTCTTTAAGTTCTTGTTCGAATTTGAATGGGAATTGACCAAATCTCCTGCAGGAGCACACCAATGGGTAGCTTCCAATGCCGGGGCTATCATCCCTGATCCATTTGGAGGGCCAAACAGGAAGCCAACCATGTTGACGACCGATTTGTCTTTGCGTTTTGATCCTGCCTATGAAAAAATTTCACGCAAGTTCTTGAACGATCCACAGGCCTTTGCCGATGCTTACGCCCGTGCTTGGTTTAAATTGACGCACCGTGATATGGGACCTCTTTCCCGTTATTTGGGTCCAGAAGTACCAAAAGAGGAATTGATCTGGCAAGATCCTATTCCAGCTGTGGATTACAAATTGGTGGATGCTTCAGATGTTAAAGCATTGAAAGCGAAAGTTTTGGAATCTGGTCTTTCGGTTTCTGATTTGGTTTATACTGCATGGTCATCTGCCGCTACTTTCCGTGGTGGTGACAAGCGTGGTGGTGCCAACGGTGCCCGTATCAACTTGGAACCCATGAAGAGTTGGGAAGTGAACAAAGGCACTGATAAGACCATCAAGGTTCTTGAAGGAATCAAAAATGAATTCAACAGTAAAGCAACTGGAGGCAAAAAAATCTCCTTGGCCGATATGATTGTTTTGGCAGGAAGTGCTGCTGTGGAAAAAGCTTCTAGCGATGCTGGTGTTGCAACAGAAGTACCCTTTGCTCCTGGACGTAACGATGCGCGCCAAGAGCAAACCGAGATCGAATCCGTAAATTACTTGAACACACCATACGACGGTTTCAGAAACTATGTTGTGGAAGGGGTAAAGGTACACGCCGAGCATTTGTTGCTGGACAAGGCCCAATTGTTGACCCTTACCGCGCCTGAGATGACTGCTTTGGTAGGTGGTTTGCGTGTATTGGGAGCCAACTTTGGTGGTTCTAGACACGGAGTACTTACCGATAATATCGGGGTATTGAGCAACGATTTCTTCGTGAATTTGCTCGATATGTCCACAGAATGGAAGGCAGCGAACGAGGAAAAATCACTTTATGAAGGTCGTGACCGTAATACAGGTGATTTTAAATGGACCGGTACCCGAGTGGACTTGGTGTTTGGTTCCAATTCCATCCTTCGTGCCTTGGCCGAAGTATATGCATCTGAAGACGGTAAAGCGAAGTTTGTAAAGGATTTCGTGGCTGCTTGGACCAAAGTGATGAACTTGGATCGTTTCGATTTGGCTTAGTCAAGTCAGTTCAAAATAGAACAATAGTATTTAATGAAATAAGGCTGCCATGACCGCAACGGTTATGGCAGTTTTTTTATAACTTTCAATATCGATATGGACACCACGGAAGACTTCTTCAATTACATACGAAGTGGCAATCTAAAAGCCTTGAAAATGCTTTTGGATGAAAACCCCAAACTTTTGGAATCCAAGGATCAGCGTGGATCTACACCACTTTTATTGGCTGCCTATTACGGACATTTGGACATGGTGAATCTTTTGTTGGAAAAAGGTGCACAGGTAGATGCCAAGGATGGTTCTGGAAACACCGCTTTGATGGGTGTATGCTTTAAAGGGTATGTGGAAATTGCAGCGCGATTGATTCTTGCAGGAGCCGATGTGAACCACAAAAATGCCATGGGGGCCACTTGTTTGATTTATGCCATAACCTTTAATCGGGAAGATATGGTAGCCTTACTTTTGGATCATGGTGCCGATGTAACCATCAAGGATACCAAGGGAAAAACGGCTTTGGATCACGCCAAGGAACAAGGCAATATACCCTTGATTCAACTTTTGGAAAAATTCTGAATGAAAGAATCCCTCAACATAACATTGATTCAATCCCCTTTACATTGGGAAAATCCGAAGGAGAACTTGCTTATGTTCGAGCATAAGATGGATGCCATTTCTCAAGAAGTGGATGTCATCATTCTGCCGGAAATGTTCACTTCTGGCTTTACCATGAGTCCACAAAACCTTGACAAAATTGAGGGAGAAAAAGCAATTAAGTGGATGAAGGCAATGGCCCAAAAACTGGACAGCGCTATTGTCGGGAGCATTGTTTATTGGGAAGAAGAAAGCTATCACAACCGTTTGTTCTTTGTGTATCCCAATGGAGATACCAAGTCTTACAACAAGAAACACACCTTTACTCTGGCTGGTGAAGATAAAGTGTATCAGGCAGGAACCGAAAAATTGGTTTTGGAATATAAAGGCTTCAAGATTTGCCCTTTGATTTGCTACGATCTACGGTTTCCGGTTTGGGCCAGAAACGCAGAAGATTACGATATTTTGATTTACGTGGCCAATTGGCCAAAACCCAGAATCGAGGCTTGGGATACCCTGTTAAAGGCCCGCGCCATTGAAAATATGGCCTACTGTGTTGGGGTAAATCGGATCGGCCAAGATGATTTGGGTTACAATTATCCAGGACATAGTGCGGTCTATGATGTTTTGGGCAAGCAGCTGACTTTTTCCAATGAGGAAGAAATCCTCTATGCTACATTGAACAAGGAACATATTATTTCTACAAGACAAAAGCTGAAATTTTTAGAGGATCGGGACGAATTTAGTTTGAAAGAATAAAGTTTTCCTCTTTTTCCCAATTAGCCCGTATCTCGATTACTCCGGGATAATAACTGATCCGTTCGGGTTGGGTCTTTTTAAGATAACTTCCCGTGTCCCATTTTCCGTTCCCATTCTCATCAAAAATAACACGGACCACATAATTGCCCGGTTCCAGGTTATTGAACTCGAACAGTTTTGATTCGGTAGCTATCAATTCACGTTGAACCTCCCCTTTCTCATTGGTAGCCTGAACAATCACAGGATAAGTTACGTTTCCGCCGAGGCGAATCCTCAAAATGCCATAATCGGCTAAACTGGTTGTAGAAAGTTTGTAATCCAACGAATCGTTCTGTATTCCAAAGAAATCGGTGATGGCACCTGGCAATAAAGAGAACGTATATTTTTGGTTGGGCTCCGTTTCAAAATCAAAATCGATTTTATTTTCCAAGGAATCCAGACTATAGGTATAAGTTGAAGGAATGGAATCACTGATCTTCAGCGCAATTTTACTGGTATCTATTTGGTGTATCGGCGTACTGGCCAAAATACTGAAGGTATCCTCTGGGTTGAATTTTCCGCGTGCACTGGAGGCAACCTTTAAGGAATCCAAGGGAAGATTACGGGTCTTGACGGTAAAGGTGTCGAGGACCCCCAATTTTTCATTCGATACAGTAAAGATGATGGAGTCCAAATCGGTCGGTGTCATCCAAAAATTCAAGGTGTCCTTGTTGCGCTCCTTTAAGACCAAGGTTTTCACCGAATCCGGTAAGGTGGTCAAGGTTTCGATTTTCATATCCCGAAAATCTCCTTGATAACCAAAAATGATTTTGTTCTTAGCTACAAAACTGGGTACGGAAGCCTTGTAATTGGCCATTTCCTTAAAAAGCGTCAGCAAATAAATGGAGTCTGTGGGAATCGTAACGGTATCCTGTATAAAACCAATCTTGTCCTGCCCTTGGTTATACATGTTGTTCTTGTTGGCATCCTTCAGGGCGAAGAGGGCGTATTGACCTGCCTTAAGGTTTTTCAGCTCAAAAAAAGGAAGACTGTCTCCCGTGTTGGTAATATAAAGCGGTGGACTTTTATAAATGGTAGAATCATTGTAAGTGCTGTCCATTTCATACAACATCACGCTGATGAATTCATCCGCTTTGCGATTAAACGCATCCTTTACGGCACCAGAAACCGAAAGGGAATCGATATAATCACCGGTAGAGAACACATAGGTGAGGAAACTATTAGGGTTGCCTTCGTTGTTGTCCTGAATGCTCTGCCCAAAATTGATGGTATACGTAGTATTTTCCCGAAGGGTATCCTTGATGACCAACTCAATATATTTGCTCGGGGTACCTTGTGGTGTAATCTCGGCGGCATGCTTAAAAGGAGGTGAAACCACCAATTGATTTTGCACATCCTGCAATTTGATCAACTCATCAAAATAGAGTCGGATTTTGGTTTCCTTAAAGTTGATGGTAAAATTTTCAGGCTCGGAGCGAATCAGTTTGGGAGGGGTCACATCTTTGGGCCCTCCTGTAGGTGAACCTCTTTTGGCACATTGCCACAGGGCCAGTACCATAAAGGAGATAAAAAGAAGTCCCAACATTTTTTTTAAGTACACCATGCCCAAAAATCAATGTGGGACAAAGAAACAACTAATTTGAAAAATGGAACAAACCATTAATAAAATTTAACCCTATGGCACCATGGCCATGCTCAGTACCGATATTTCTAGGTCATGATGTTCCAATAGGGTCCGGGCACAGATTTCAATGGTAGCCCCTGTAGTGATCACATCATCCACCAAAAGTACTTGCTTAAAATTTATCTTGGCTTCTGGATTCACAATAAACGCCTCCTTGGAACTTTCCCAACGCAACTGGCGGTCCTTTTTGGTCTGGGTCTTGGTATTGATCACTTTCAACAGTACATCATCTCGATATTCAGCATTGATATGTTCTGCGATCTTTTGGGCAAAAAGTGCTACTTGGTTGTAGCTTCTCTTTTTAAGTTTTTTGGGATGAAGGGGAACTGGGATCACCACATCAATTTTTTCAAGGCCAGGGTCATGCTTCAAATGTGCGCCGCACCAATCTCCTAAAAAGCCTCCTATTTGCTCCTGATTTTTGTATTTTAACCAATGCAATAGGTTCTTGATCAATCCGTTTTTTGAAAAAATAGTGAAGGAAGCAGCCTTTTTTATGGGAATTCTGCCATAAAATATACGGTCTACCGCATTTTCTTTGAAGTAGTTATGATCGGTGAGTGGCACATCATGTCGACAAACGGCACACAAGATGCTTTCTCCCCTAAATAATTGGGCATTACATCCAAAACATACCCTTGGCAATAGTATGTTGTTAATCTCGTTTATTATCTTAGCCAACCTTTTTGGTATCAAATCTTATACGCGTTAAGAGTAGTCAGTCAACCCATGAACCCCCAAGATAACACCTTCAATTACAAGATTATCTTTGCTGCGCTGGTCGCGGTGATAGTGGGTATTCTGATTGCCTTCTACTATAGTTATGCCCAATCCAAGAACCAAATGGTTTTCTTGGAGCAGGAAAAATCACTTTTGGTCAAAGACCTGACGTTGATG
>JASBTS010000032.1 GCA_030148305.1 Allomuricauda sp.
GTAGGTTGGTACGAAGCCGGTTGGGGGCCCATGATGAGCGAAACTGCTTTTTTCATCAAAGATGTGATCGGACCTAAAGGATGTGTTTCCATAAGTGACTTGAACAAAGGAGCCTCCGATGATGTTGAGGGTCATTCCAAAACAGGGAGTTTAAAAGTGCATCACAGCAATTTGGATACAGAGGGCCAATTCACAATAAAGGATGAAATCATCAGTACGGAAGATGAGCCCGATCATGATGGACTCTGCCTTTTGGAACAAGAGTATTTTCTCAACGCCATTATCAACAATGTTGACCTAACCCATCACTTGAACGATGCCATCAATAGCCTTAAAATTGTTTTGGCCGCAGATGAATCTGTTAGGACGGGAAAGATCATAGATTTGTAGGAAGTTTGTTAGGACGGACACTCGACCTGACACCTTTGGACAAATTGTTTAAAGTTATCCGTGGGAATTAGTGAAATTTGCATCAAACTCCTTCTCCTTTTACCCTTCAACCCTTTACCTTTTTATAAAGGAATATTTCCGTGTTTCCGTTTGGGAGGATCCACATGCTTTTTCTCCAGCATGGCAAAAGCCTTCAATAGTTTACGTCTGGTATCTTGGGGAAGGATAACCTCATCAATAAAACCGCGTCTTGCCGCCCTATACGGATTGGCAAATTTTTCGGCATATTCGGTTTCCTTTTCTTTTAATTTGGCCTCTGGGTCTTCTGCTTCCGCGATTTCCCGTCTAAAAATGATCTCACTGGCACCTTTGGCACCCATTACGGCAATCTCGGCACTGGGCCAAGCAAAGTTAAAGTCGGCACCAATGTGTTTGGAGTTCATCACATCATAAGCACCCCCATATGCCTTACGGGTAATCACGGTAACCCTTGGTACAGTAGCCTCACTCAAGGCATATAGCAACTTGGCCCCATGCATGATAATTCCACTCCATTCTTGATCGGTACCGGGCAAGAACCCGGGTACATCCACTAAAACTAGCAAAGGAATATTGAATGCATCACAAAAACGGGTAAAACGTGCCGCCTTTCTAGAACTTTTCACTCCCAATACCCCTGCCAAGAACATGGGCTGGTTGGCAATGATCCCGATACTCCTTCCGCCCAAACGGGCAAAACCAGTGATGATGTTCTCCGCATAATCTTTATGAATCTCATAAAACGAATCCGAATCGATGATGCCCTTGATCACATCGTGCATATCATAGGGCTTGTTCGGATTATCGGGAACAATGCCACAAAGTTCTTCCCTAATTTCATTACCCAAAACATAAGGTTTCAGTTCGGGCAGTTGGGTATTGTTCTGTGGAAGGTAATCCAGCAATTTTTTAATGTCATCCAAACATGCGGCATCGTTGGCAGAAGTCTTGTGCGCCACTCCCGATTTAACGGCATGCGTACTGGCACCACCCAATTCCTCAGAGGTCACCTCTTCATTGGTAACCGTTTTTACCACATTGGGACCGGTTACGAACATATAACTGGTTTCTTCCACCATGATGATAAAATCCGTCATGGCAGGCGAATATACTGCACCACCGGCACAAGGCCCCATAATGGCCGAAATCTGGGGGATTACCCCTGAAGCCTGTACATTGCGGTAAAAAATATCAGCATACCCCCCTAACGACTTTACCCCTTCCTGGATTCTGGCCCCACCGGAATCGTTCAACCCGATGACCGGCGCACCGACCTTCATGGCCAGATCCATCACCTTGCAGATCTTTTCGGCATGGGTTTCGGAAAGTGCCCCACCAAAAACAGTAAAATCCTGTGCATACACATAAACGAGTCTTCCGTTAATGGTTCCATATCCAGTAACCACCCCATCCCCGTAATAGATTTCTTTTTCCATCCCAAAATCCTTGGTACGGTGGGTGACCAGTATGCCCATTTCTTCAAAGGAACCTTCATCCAACAAATAGAGCACCCGTTCCCGAGCGGTCAATTTTTTCTTTTCGTGCTGCTTTTCTATCCTCTTGATGCCGCCACCCAAATGGGCCTCGGCAATTTTGTCCTGTAGTGTTTTTATCTTGGGATCCATACGGTTCAGTTTGAAGGTAATCTCACTATATTTTTATCTTCCAAATACTGTTGAAGGGCCACTAACGCAGCGACTTCGGCATGCTTGGAGTTTTCCTCGTGAATCTTGTCCGGGGAATAATAATTTTTCACAAAGTGGGTGTCAAAATTTCCTGAACGGAAGGCCTCATGGGCAAAAACAAAACTACCGAAGGGCAAAGTTGTCTGCACCCCCTTTACTTTGTAATTGTTGATAGCATCCAGCATCAATTCAATCGCTTCCTCACGAGTTTTGCCATAAGCAATAAGCTTGGATAACATGGGATCGTAATAGATCGGAATGTCCATGCCTTCCTCAAAACCATTGTCCACCCGAACGCCTTCCCCAACAGGAAGTTTATAGGTTTCCAGATTCCCAACACTGGGCAAGAAATCATTTAAAGGGTCTTCCGCATACACCCGAAGTTCCACGGCATGGCCATGAATGGAAAGGTCTTCCTGTTTCATGGGCAGGGCCTCCCCCCTTGCAATCTTGATCTGTAATTCCACCAAATCCACTCCCGTGATCATTTCGGTAACCGGGTGTTCCACCTGTAAACGGGTGTTCATCTCCAAAAAGTAGTAATTGTGGTCGGCATCCATTAAAAACTCTACGGTCCCAGCCCCGATATAGTCACAGGCCTGCGCCACTTTGGTAGCCGCTATGCCCATTTCCTTTCTCTTTTCCGGAGTCAAAATGGATGATGGCGCTTCTTCCACCACCTTTTGGTGGCGACGTTGTACACTACATTCCCTTTCGAAGAAGTGCAGCACATTACCGTGTGTATCGGCCATTACCTGTACCTCAATGTGCCTAGGGGATGTCACATACTTTTCCACAAAAACAGAACCATCGCCGAAAGCCGAGGTCGCCTCGCTGATGGCACGTTTCATACCGGATTCCAAATCTTCCTCGCGTTCCACGATCCTCATACCTTTACCGCCACCGCCTGCGGAGGCCTTTATTAAGATAGGATAACCTACCTCATTGGCAATCTCATGGGCTTTGGCCACGTCGGTAATGGCTTCATCGATACCCGGTACCATGGGAATATTATAGGCTTTGACGGCTTCTTTGGCCGCCAGTTTGCTGCCCATCATCCGGATGGCCTTGCTTTTGGGACCGATAAAAGTAATCCCACTCTTTTCAACAGCTTCGGCAAAATCAGCATTTTCACTAAGGAAACCGTATCCAGGGTGAATCCCATCCACGTTGAGTTGTTGGGCCACTTCAATGATCTTGTCTCCGCGCAAATAGGATTGGTTGGATGGGGCTTCGCCGATGCAAACGGCCTCGTCGGCAAATTGCACATGGGGTGCATTCCTATCTACGGTGGAGTAGACCGCCACGGTGCGGATTCCCATTTTTTTTGCGGTCTTCATCACGCGTACCGCAATTTCGCCACGATTGGCAATCAATATTTTTTTCATGATATCTTATTGAAATTCAATCAACAATTGTTTTTTGTCAACTGCATCTCCCTTCTTGACGGCTATTTTTTTGATGACCCCATTACGAGGTGAGGTAATGATGTTTTCCATTTTCATGGCCTCCAAGATCGCCAACTGTTCTTCCTCTTTCACCTCTTGTCCCTCACTTACCAAAATATCCAAGATCAATCCGGGCATTGGGGCCTCAATGGAATCGATATTCTTATTGGAATTGGAGGCAAAGCCCATTTTCTCGATAAGTTCGTCCAACGGGGTACTGATAACGGCCTGATGCTCGCGGCCATTGATGCCAATGGTATAAGTCCCCGCAATAAAATCAGAATCCAAGATTTCAATGTGATAAGACACGCCATCCTTCAACATATGATAGGCATTGGTACCGGTTTTAATCAAATCCAAGGAGGAAATTTGGTCTTTGGAAAGTTTAAAGTCAAAGTCGGCATCAACCTTGACCGAATATGAGTTGTCCATAAAAAGTGTTTCCATAGGTTACCCTGATAAAGATAAGATTAATGCATTAGAATCCTACAAAGCTACTTCCATTAACTTTGGAAGGTTATGACATTGGTCATCATTTAATTGCTAAATGCTGACTAATTATGTAAAGTTTTAAACTAAGGGCAGATCTAATCAATTGCTTATTTTTGGTACCAAAATTAAAAGTATGCTGATCTTAGGGATTGCCGGGGGCACTGGTTGTGGCAAAACCACCGTGGTCAACCAAATTGTTGACCAACTTCCTAAAAACGAAGTGGGGGTCATCTCCCAGGATTCCTATTACAACGACCTTTCCCATATGGATCGGCAGGAAAGGGCAAAAATCAATTTTGATCACCCCAATTCCATTGATTTTGACCTGTTGATAGACCATATTGAGCAATTGCGGGAAGGCAAGACCATCGACACTCCTATTTATTCCTTTGTGGAAGAGACCCGCTTGCTGGAGACCATTCCTACCCCGCCCCGAAAGGTGATGATCGTGGAGGGCATCTTGGTCTTGAGCAACCCAAAACTGAGGGATATGTTCGACATCAAGATTTTTGTCCATGCCGATTCTGATGAGCGGTTGATCAGAAGACTGCAGCGGGATATCAGGGAACGTGGCCATGATCTTGACAAGGTTTTGACGCGCTACCAAACCGCGGTGAAACCCATGCACGAACAGTTCATTGAGCCGTCAAAAGAGTTTGCGGACATCATTATCCCGAACAACCATTACAATACGGTGGCAGTGGATATTGTCCGTACCATCATCAACAATAAATTGGCATAGCTATGGGCCTCAAGGAACTAAAACAAAAAAAATGGTTCAAGTTGATGACGAACACATACATCTTGGTGCTGACCATTTTTGTAATCTGGATGGCCTTTTTTGATACTAATTCCCTTTTGATCCATTTGGAACTAAGGAACGAAATCAAAAAACTGGAAAAACAAAAAGAGTTCTTGAAAGGAGAAATTGCAAAGGACAAGGAGATTTTGGAAAAAATGTCGGATGAAAAGGAAATCGAGAAGCTTGCCCGTGAAAAATATTACATGAAAAAAGATAAGGAAGAAATCTTTTTGATCGAATACGAAGACAGCATAAAGAACAAACAAGATGAGTGATACTGGCCTATTTGATGGATTTCCAGAAGTTTCCGCCAAACAATGGAAACAAAAGATACAATACGACCTAAAGGGCGCCGATTACAACGAAGCTTTGGTCTGGGAATCCTTGGAAGGAGTAAGAGTGAAGCCCTTTTACAACCACGAGGACGTTGAAGGCCTTCCGACCTATTCGATCGGTAAGGACCATCCGTGGAACATTGCCCAAACCCTTTACGCAGGTGAAGCCAAAAAAGCCAATGTCAAAGCGCGTGAAATCCTTCAAAAGGGAGTGGAAAGCTTGGTTTTTACCATTCCAAACGAAGAAACCGATTTTAATGTGCTGCTTTCCGAAATCGATTTAGCAAACGTTCCGATCCATTTCCATTTTGGATTTCTGGCAGTGGAACCCATCAAAAAATTGCTGGCCGTCACAAAAGGTCAGAAAGCCACTATCCATCTCCATATTGACTTAATCGGTCATCTGGCCAAAGACGGCAATTGGTTCCATAATTTGGAAACGGACCACAAGATTTTGGAAGAAATCGTGGAATTGACCCAATCTGATGAAAAAGCGTCTGTTGTTGGCGTGGATATGTCCCTGTATCAAAATGCAGGGGCCAACATGGTACAACAATTGGCATACGGTTTGGCGCATGCCCATGAATACCTGAACCATTTTGCAAATGTCATCCCTAACGCAGTCGAGGGATTATCCCCAATTACCTTCAAAGTAGCCGTGGGCAGCAACTATTTCTTTGAAATAGCCAAATTGAGGGCCTTGCGTTGGCTTTGGAAAACTGTGGCGACGGAATATGGTATTCGGAACGATTGCCACATCTTGGCCGTGCCTTCCAAACGCAACAAAACACTGTACGACTACAATGTGAACATGTTGCGGACCACTTCGGAATGTATGTCGGCCGTTTTGGGCGGAGCGGATACGGTCTGCAATCTACCCTATGATGCTATTTATCACAAGGACAATGCCTTTGGCGAGCGTATCGCCAGAAACCAGTTGTTGTTATTGAAGGAAGAAGGATATTTCAACAGTGCTGCGGAAATTTCGGAAGGTGCCTATTACATTGAATCATTGACGAAGCAATTGGCGGAAAAAGCCTTGGCACTCTTCAAACAGTTGGAAGCTTCTGGGGGATTTTTGGATGCCTTGAAAAAAGGGACCATCCAACAAAAAATCAAGGAAAGTGCCTCCAAAGAACAGGAACTGTTCGATGAAGGCAAGATCATTTCCTTGGGCACCAACAAGTACCAAAACCCACAGGACCGCATGAAGGATGATCTGGAATTGTATCCTTTCGTAAAGACCCAGCCTAGAAAGACCATCATAGTGCCCATTATTGAAAAACGATTGGCAGAAACTTCGGAACAAAAAAGATTGGACCATGAGTAGAAAAAATCTTCAACATTTGGAATTGGCCCAAGAGTCAAAGCCCAACGAGACCCAAAACCTTGGTCACGAAAATTTTGCTGCCGGAATTTCGCCATTTCTCCGCGGGCCCTATTCCACCATGTATGTCCGTAGGCCATGGACCGTTCGCCAATATGCCGGATTTTCCACCGCCGAGGAGAGCAATGCTTTTTACCGCAGAAATTTGGAAGCAGGCCAAAAGGGACTTTCCGTGGCATTTGACCTACCCACCCACCGAGGCTACGATTCCGACAATGACCGAGTTGTGGGCGATGTGGGCAAAGCCGGTGTGGCCATCGATTCCGTGGAGGACATGAAAATCCTTTTTGAGGGTATTCCATTGGACGAAATGTCCGTTTCCATGACCATGAACGGTGCCGTAATTCCCATTATGGCCTTTTATATTGTGGCCGCTGAAGAACAAGGCGTGCCCATGGAAAAATTGGCGGGGACCATCCAAAATGATATTCTCAAGGAATTCATGGTGCGGAACACCTATATCTATCCTCCCACCCCTTCCATGCAGATCGTGGCCGATATTTTTGAGTTCACCAGCAAAAAGATGCCCAAGTTCAACAGCATCAGTATCTCTGGGTACCACATGCACGAAGCAGGTGCGCCTGCAGCCATGGAATTGGCCTATACTTTGGCCGATGGTATCGAATATATTCGCACTGGGATCAAAGCAGGGTTAAAAATTGATGAGTTCGCTCCACGACTTTCTTTTTTCTGGGGCATTGGGATGAACCATTTCTCTGAAATTGCCAAAATGAGGGCAGGTCGCATGCTTTGGGCCAAATTGGTGGAGCAGTTTCAGCCTCAAAGTGATAAATCCTTGATGCTCCGCACCCACAGTCAGACGAGTGGTTGGAGCCTAACGGAACAAGATCCCTTCAACAATGTGGCCCGGACCACCATAGAGGCCATGGCTGCCGCCTTTGGTGGAACACAAAGTCTACATACGAATGCTTTGGATGAGGCCATTGCCCTGCCTACCGATTTTTCAGCCAGGATTGCCCGAAACACACAGATTTACCTTCAATTGGAGACCCATATCACCAAAACGGTAGATCCCTGGGCAGGGAGCCATAAAGTGGAAAAACTGACCCATGATATTGCCGCGGAAGCTTGGAAACTGATCCAGGAAGTGGAGAAATTGGGCGGCATGACCAAGGCCATCGAAGCGGGTATCCCCAAAATGCGCATTGAGGAAGCTGCCGCCAGAAAACAGGCCAGAATCGACAGTGGACAAGATGTTATCGTAGGCGTGAACAAATATCAACTGGAAAACGAGGACGACCTCCAGATTTTGGAGGTGGACAACGCCAAAGTACGCAAACAACAGATGGCTAGGCTTCAACAGATCAAATCCACCCGAAATCCCAAAACAGTGCAAGCAGCCTTGGAACAGATTCGGATAGCGGCCAAAAAAGCCACGGAGCAAGCTGGGGACCGCGAAAATTTGCTAGCTTTAGCCGTACAAGCTGCCAAAGAACGTGCTACCCTCGGTGAAATCAGCGATGCCATGGAAAGTGCCTTTGGCCGTTACAAAGCCAAAATCCAATCCTTTACAGGCGTGTATTCCAAAGAGATCAAAAACGACGAGAGTTTTGAAAAGGCCCAAAAAATGGCCGATGAATTTGCCCTTCAAGAAGGGCGAAGACCTAGGATCATGGTGGCCAAAATGGGTCAGGACGGACACGATCGTGGCGCCAAGGTGGTAGCCACCGGTTATGCCGATCTAGGTTTTGATGTGGACATCGGACCCCTGTTCCAAACCCCATCCGAAGTGGCCAAACAGGCCGTAGAGAACGATGTGCACATTTTGGGCATCTCTTCCTTGGCCGGTGGGCACAAGACCTTGGTACCGGAAGTGGTGCAAGAGCTCAAAAAACTGGGGCGGGAAGATATCATGGTCATCGTAGGGGGCGTAATCCCGAAACAGGATTACCAGCACTTGTTGGACCATGGTGCGGTCGCCATTTTTGGTCCGGGTACCAAAATTGCGGATGCAGCCATAGAAATCTTGAACATTTTGATGGATTGAACCCTCTTAAGTAGCTTATAAATACAACTTTAACTTTCTTTAACGCACAATAGCGGGTTTATTCACCTACTGTTAACAATTTACATTTTCTGGCATCTTAAATAATCGTATTTTTAGCACCTAACTTACTATGAAATGGGCAAGATTATTGCTATTGCAAACCAAAAGGGCGGTGTAGGAAAAACGACCACTACGGTTAACCTAGCGGCATCTCTTGGTGTATTGGAAAAGAAAGTTTTATTAATCGATGCCGACCCCCAAGCCAATGCAACGTCAGGCTTAGGCATTGATGTGGATTCAGTTGAACAAGGCACCTATCAACTTCTGGAACATACCATGGGCGTGGACGATGTGATCATCTCTACCGATTCCCCGAATGTGGACCTTATTCCTGCCCACATTGACCTTGTAGCCATTGAAATTGAACTGGTGGACAAGGACAACAGGGAGTACATGTTGAAGGAAGCCCTGAAGGGCTTGGGCGACCGATATGATTACGTATTGATCGATTGTGCACCATCCTTGGGCCTTTTGACATTGAATGCCCTTACCGCAGCGGATTCGGTGATGATTCCCATCCAATGTGAATATTTTGCACTGGAAGGTTTGGGAAAACTCTTGAATACCGTAAAAAGTGTCCAAAAAATACACAACAACGATCTGGATATCGAGGGTATGCTATTGACCATGTACGATTCAAGATTACGCTTGTCCAACCAAGTTGTGGAAGAAGTGAAAAAACACTTCGCGGATATGGTTTTCGATACCATCATCCAAAGAAATGTAAGGCTGAGTGAAGCACCGAGTTATGGGGAAAGCATCATTAAATATGATGCCAGCAGCAAGGGTGCCTCGAATTATCTTAACTTGGCCAACGAAATTTTGAAGAAAAACAAGGAGAAAGTTTAAATGGCGAAAGCAACTAAAAAACAGGCTTTGGGTAGAGGCCTGTCCGCTCTTTTGAAAGACCCCGAGAACGATATTCAATCCGTTTCGGACAAAAATGCGGACAAGGTCATCGGGAATGTAGTGGAATTGGATATCGAATCCATTGAGATGAACCCTTTTCAGCCGCGCTCCAATTTTAATGACGAGGCCCTTGAAGAACTGGCCAGTTCCATCCGTGAACTGGGCATCATACAACCTATAACTGTTCGTAAACTCGATTTCAACAAATTCCAATTGGTTTCGGGCGAACGTAGGTACCGTGCCTCCAAGTTGGTGGGACTCGCTACCATTCCAGCCTACATCCGTATTGCCAACGACCAGGAATCCTTGGAAATGGCCTTGGTGGAGAACATTCAAAGGCAGGACCTTGACCCCATTGAAATTGCTCTGTCTTATCAACGCTTAATTGATGAAATCCAAATCACGCAGGAAAAACTGAGTGATCGTGTGGGTAAAAAACGTTCTACCATCACCAATTACCTTAGACTGTTGAAACTGCATCCGATTATCCAGACCGGAATGCGCGATGGGTTTATCAGTATGGGTCATGGTAGGGCTTTGATCAACATAGATAAGAAAAAGGACCAAATCGCCATTTACGAAAAAATTGTTTCCGATGGTCTTTCTGTTCGCGATACCGAGAGGATCGTGAAGGATTACAAAGAACCTTCGGACAGTCCTGGTTTAGAAAAGAACAAGAATGGCAAGCCCGCACAATTGCCCAGCTTCGTTTCCAACGGTATTGATGCCTTAAAAGATTATCTTTCTGCAAAAGTGGATGTCACGGCATCCAGCAACGGCAAAGGTAAGATTGTGATTCCTTTCCATTCAGAGGAAGAGTTCAAGCGTATAAAAAAACTATTGACTGGTGAGTAAAAACCTTCTTTTTTGGTTCTTTTCCCTATTGTTCCTTCAGATCGGCTTTTCCCAGGAAAAACAAGAAACCGAGGAAAAAGAACAACCTCAAACCAAAGAAGTGGATTCCTTGTCCCAAGGGTTGAATGGTAAGGGCATTACCTTTGAGGAAGTAAGTAAAAGGGAGAACGTAAATCCCTTGGCTCCAAGTAAGGCCGCCTTTTATTCTGCCATTGTACCTGGCCTTGGACAGATTTACAACAAAAGGTATTGGAAGGCTCCAATCGTATGGGGCGCCATGGGAACGGCCATTTATGCCTATTCCTATAACAATACACGATATAGAATAGCCCGGAATGCTTTCAAACGAAGATTGGCAGGTTTTACGGATGATGAATTTTATGGTGATGGAACTACCCCTCGCGTATCGAACGATGCCCTCCAAGAGGAACAAGAAAGTGCCCAACGGGACCGTGACCTTTCCTTGGTGATCACCATAGCACTCTACGCTCTGAATATTATCGACGCCAATGTTGATGCCCATTTGAAGCAATACAACGTGGACGACAACCTATCGTTCGATATTAAACCTTATTTGGATTTGAACCCCTTGACCAATCAACCCAACTACGGAATGGCCTTGGTCGTAAAATTTTAAGTTATGAAGATTGGTCTTTTTGGATATGGTAAAATGGGCAAAATGATCGAGCAGATCGCTCTGGATAGAGGCCATACCATTGTAGCCAAAATTGATGCCGGCGCAACGGATATCGATTTCAAATCCATGGATGTAGCCATCGATTTCAGTACGCCAGATGCGGCTTTTGAAAACATTACCAATTGCTTTAAAAATGGAGTCCCTGTAATCAGTGGTACTACCGGTTGGTTGGCCAATTATGCCGATGCCGTGTATCTTTGTCAACAAAATAACGGGGCTTTTATCTATGCATCCAACTTTAGTTTGGGTGTGAACATCTTTTTTGAACTCAATGCCCATTTGGCCAGAATGATGGCTGGTTTGGAACAGTACAAGGTTTCCATGGAAGAAATCCACCATACCCAAAAATTGGATGCCCCAAGTGGTACGGCCATTACACTGGCCGAGGGAATCATCAAGAACTCTTCCTATGAAGATTGGAAGTTGCACGAAACCTCAGATAAAACCATCACCATAAACTCCATTCGCGAAGGTATGGTGCCAGGCACCCACAGTATTTCCTACGAAAGTGCCGTGGACAAAATCGAGATCAAACATGTTGCACACAATAGGGAAGGGTTTGCACTTGGAGCCGTGGTTGCCGCGGAATGGATTCAAGGAAAAACAGGGTTTTTCACCATGAAGGATGTGTTAAACCTAAGCTAAAAAACGTAACAACAATTTAGGCCTTGAGTCTAACTAAGAAACTTTTATATGGACGGAACACAATGGATCATTTTTATCTTGATCATTCAAGTCATCCACTTTTTAGGAACCTGGAAACTATATGTAAAAGCAGGTAGAAAAGCTTGGGAAGCCGTTATTCCGGTTTATAATGGTATCGTTTTGATGAAAATCATCAATAGACCGTGGTGGTGGGTAATATTACTTTTCATTCCCATTATCAATTTATTGATGTTTCCTGTGGTTTGGGTGGAAACCATCCGAAGTTTTGGCAAACATTCCCTTTTGGATACCTGGTTGGTCATCCTTACCCTTGGGTTTTATATCTACTACATCAACTATTTTGAAGAGGTATCCTACATTGAGAATAGAAGCTTAAAACCACGTACCGGACTTGGGGAATGGGTTAGTTCCATTGTATTTGCCATTGTGGCCGCCACTTTGGTCCACACCTATTTTATTCAACCTTATGTGATTCCGACAGGATCTTTGGAACGCACCTTGCGGATTGGCGACTTTTTGTTTGTGAGCAAGTTCCATTATGGGGCCAGGGTTCCTATGACCACCTTGGCCGCGCCTATGGTACACGACACCCTTCCAATCCTCAAAACTCGTTCCTATTTGGCCGATGTGGATCCCGAGACCTACAAAACTTCTTGGATCAACAAATTGCAATTACCCTACATGCGCTTGCCCGGTTTTGAAAGGGTAAAGAAAAATGACATTGTGGTTTTCAGTTTGCCTTCGGATACGTTGTACCAATTTTTCAAGGCCCAAAAGGCCGTAATGAAGCCAGTTGACAAAAAATCAAACTATGTAAAACGATGTGTAGGCACTCCTGGAGACTCGTTGCAAGTCATCGATGGGTATGTCTATATCAACGGAAAACAGTTAAAACTCTCCGACCGGGCAAAACCCATGTACGATTATGAAGTTTATGCCCAAAATGGTGTTTCCAGTCGGTTTTTGGAAGATGTGGATGCAGCGGATTATCTACGAAAATACATTGCCACCAATGTTAGCGAAAGTCAGATCAATGCCCTTTCCCCTTATATTTTGGGAGGAAACCGCACTGCTGACGGTAAAATTGAACTGATTACGAAGGAGAAAGGTATCCCAACGGACGTGATCCGTCAATTAAGACTTTCATTGACCGAAGAAAAACCTAGGGTACGCGTGGCCAATATGACGGATGAGATGGTAGCTCAACTTCGGGCAAATACTGCTATCGATTCGGTTGTAAAGACCGAAGAACCGAAAGGTGAATACGGCGGAGCTTTCCCACAAAAACCAAATCTATACCCTTGGAACAACGATTACTTTGGACCCATCTACATTCCACAAGCAGGTGCAACGGTTGCCATCAATCCTAAAACGATTCCCCTTTACAAAAAGATTATCCGTGATTACGAGCACAATGATGTAAAAATAACGGGGAACACCGTTTACATCAATGGACAAGAGGTGGATTCCTATACCTTTAAGCAAGATTACTATTGGATGATGGGTGACAACCGTGACCATTCCGAGGACAGCCGAACTTGGGGCTATGTGCCCGCCGACCACATTGTGGGTAAACCTGTATTCCTTTGGATGAGTTTTGACAATTTCCAACAAGGCATTGCCAATTGGAGACCCCGTTGGGATCGAATCTTTACCACTGTTGGGGGAAGTGGCGAACCCGTTTCCTATTTAAAGTATTTTGTGGCCCTATTGATAGGATGGTTTGTTTTTGATTTCTTCCGTAAACGGAAAAAGAAGCAAAACGGATAAATTCGTTGATTTGACTATTTGATATGTACACATACTCTTTTGAAAAGCTGGACGTTTGGAACGAGGCCAAAGATTTTACAAAAGAAATTTATACTGTTATCTCAAAATTTCCGGATGACGAAAAATTTGGTATAACCTCGCAAATTAGGAGGGCTTCCGTGTCAATTTGTTCCAATATTGCCGAAGGTTCAGCCAGAAGGTCAAATAAGGAAAAAGCTCATTTTACAACAATTTCCTTCAGTTCGGCTGTAGAGGTGCTCAACCAATTGATTTTAGCGGTTGAATTGGGTTTCATCACCCATGAAAAATTAAGGGCCAGTTTAGAAAGTATAACAAATAAACTCAATGCCCTAAGAAACCATCAAGTCAAATAGTCCATTAAAGATTCAACTATCAAATCCACAGATAAACACATATTACTACATCCCACCTATTTCCCAAATATTGCCACTTTTGCGGCTTTGGTTCAGAATGAAGTGATTTGGGAGGTGAAGGACAATTTTCAGAAGCAGACCTACCGCAATCGTTGTTATATCTACACCGACAAAGGCAGGCACATGCTCAATATCCCCATTAAACACGTAGGGGGCGATGAAGGCAGACAAAAGTATGCCGATGTGGAAATGGATAACAGCTATCCTTGGAAAAAGCAACATTGGCGTACCTTGGAAACCGCATACCGCACCTCTCCTTTTTTTGAGTTTTATGAAGATGACATCAGACCGTTGTTTGAAGGAAATGACACCTTACTACTCGACTTTAACTTAAAAGCAATTGAAGCAGTCGGAAATTGTTTAGGAGTGACATTTGATGATGAACGGACAGAAACTTTTGAACTGGAACCTATTGACAAAGTGGATGCACGTTTTTTGGCTGAAGCTAAAAAAGAAAGGGAAATGGCTCTTGAACCTTACCCACAGGTGTTTGAAGACCGACATGGTTTTCTTCCCAATCTGAGCATTTTAGATCTCCTTTTTAATGAAGGGACCAATGCTTTGGACTACTTGAAGTCGCAATCCTTGGATTTATAAAATGGCCAGGCATTTCATCCATTATGGCATTCATTTTTTAGTACCCATTCTAATTGCCTTCTTTGCTTTCAAGGATAACCGAATACGAGTGTTATTGATTTTGTGGGCCGGAATTTTGATAGATGTGGACCATTTATGGGCCAACCCATTGTTCGATCCCAACCGGTGCAGCATTGGCTTCCACCCCTTACATTCCTTTTGGGCCATATTTGGATATGGCATTCTCCCTTTTTTTAAGGCTACCCGCTTAATCGGGCTTGCCCTGCTCATCCACATTTTTGCAGATACGATGGATTGTTTATTGATCTGAGTTCAATCGTAGGGTGGCCATGACCGGAAAATGATCGGAAAGCC
>JASBTS010000040.1 GCA_030148305.1 Allomuricauda sp.
TTCCTTGGTTGTCCATTTCCATGGCCCATTCCAATTCAGGATAACTTGCCCCGATTTGGTCCTCGTCTGTTCTACTATCTCCCCAAAGGCCATCTGTGGGTGGTGCCTCCATAATATCTTGGTTAACTCCAAGAACTCGGCCCAATTCATATACTTCTGTTTTTACTAGGTCGGCAATCGGGCTAAGGTCCACCCCGCCATCACCGTATTTGGTGTAAAAACCAATTCCGAAGTCTTCCACCTTATTACCCGTTCCTGCAACAAGGTACCCTTTTAGTGCGGCAAAGTAGTAAAGTGTGGTCATACGCAATCTGGCACGTGTATTGGCCAGAGACATATGGCGTTCCTCTTCCGTACTGGTTTTTGGGAAAGCGGCAACCAAACTATCAAAAACGGGTGTCAGGTCAACCGGTTGCCTTGAAACATTCGGAAAGTTTTCCATAAGCCAATCAATGTGTTTATCGGCCCGCGTAACTTGGTTTGCGCCCTGGTGTATTGGCATTTCCAAACATAAAAGGTCCATTCCTGTTTTGGCACATAGTGTTGAGGTCACCGCAGAATCGATTCCACCTGATACCCCAATTACAAACCCATTGCATTTTGCTTGGGTCGCATAGTCTTTTAGCCAGTTCACAATATGGTCTATTACCTTTTCTGTTTGCATATCTTCTAAATTAGATTCTATAAATTACCTTTGTGCCCTGTAAATTTAAACGCTGTGCCCTTAATAATGAAGAGGTTGTTGAAATACTTTACCCTAGAATCGGCAAGTTGGTTGTTTTTGGCGTTCATTCTGGTGTTATTGGGTTGTAAGGAGATCGATAAGACCGAAGAAGCCATAGCCAAAATTCCTATCGACTTGAAAATTTCACGATTTGACCGTGAATTCGCGGAGGCTTCCCCATCGGACATTCCTCAATTAAAAAAACAATATCCATATTTGTTCCCAAGCCAGTTTCCAGACAGTGTTTGGGTAGCCAAATTGACGGATACCCTGCAAGTGGAACTTTTTGAACAAGTGGATAAAACCTTTGGAGATTTCGAAATAGAGACCGAAGCCTTGGAATCGCTTTTTCAACACATCAAATATTACTTTCCTGAATTTGAAACCCCGAAGGTGGTGACCCTGACTTCCGATGTGCGATATGAAGACAGGATTATATTGACAGATACTCTTCTACTGATAGGTCTGGACAATTATTTGGGCAAGGACCATTATTTTTATGAGGGCATCCAACGGTATATCGCCACTGGATTGGATAAAAAGTTTTTGGCTTCGGATGTGGCCAGTGCTTTTTCCAAAAAGGTGATTTCCTATCCGCGTAACCGAGCCTTTCTCTCCCGTATGGTGTATTATGGAAAGGAACTTTATCTAAAGGATAAGCTGCTGCCCAATAACACCGATGCCCAAAAAATTGGATATTCGGAAGAGGAAATGGAATGGGCCATGGCCAATGAAGAACAGATTTGGAAATATTTTGTGGAGCAGGAAGTTCTGTACAGCACCGATTCCAAGTTGGACCGAAAGTTTTTGGACCCGGCTCCCTTTTCCAAATTCGGATTGGAGTTGGACAATCAATCCCCTGGAAGGCTGGGTAGATACATAGGGTGGCAAATCGTTAGGGCCTTTATGGAAAAAAGTGATGTCAGCCTGAAGCAACTTTTTGATATGCCAGCTGATGACATATTGAAACAATCTAATTACAAACCAAGAAAATAAAATGGCAGTAGTACATACTTCAGAAATAAAATTGACCGTAGGATTGGATGAGAACCGTGTTCCGGAAGAATTAAAATGGTCGGCACAAGATGGTGGCGTGGACGAAGAAGATGCCAAGGCCATGATGTTGTCTGTTTGGGATAGCAAACATCGGGAATCCTTGAAAATTGATCTTTGGACCAAGGACATGCCTGTGGACGAGATGAAAATATTTTTCCATCAGACCTTGATGACGATGGCAGATACCTTTATGAAGGCCACCCAAGATGAAAAGATGACCGCTACCATGAAGGATTTCTGCGACTACTTCGCTGAAAAGCTGGAGTTGGATAAACTGTAATTCAATCCAAGGGTTCGTTCATCTGATTGAATTCAGCCTTTTCTTCTCCGCGCAAATCCAAAATGCGTTCAATTTTATCCTTTGTAGGGCGCTGGAGCAAGAGATAAAAGATCAAAAATGCCCCAATGATCAAATAAGTAAGATTTTGGGTATTGGAGAAGATTACAATTGCAAATAAGGCGGCACCTTCAAGCAAAGCAAATTTGATTATGGATGCTGTTTGGAATTTGGCCAATTTATCCCGAAGACTGGAGCCCTTCGGTAAGCTACCCAACATTTTTTTGAAGATAAGATCCCCCAGAAAAATACTGCCAATGGCTACAACCGGTACTATGGCCATGAACATATCCCCGCTGGTGTCAAAATTCATTTGTGCACCTTGGCTCTGGGTATAAAACAAAATACCCAAGATAATAGGTGTTGCCGCAATGCCTAAGTGCAAAAAGGACATGATCTTCAAAAATCCACCAGATGTAAATCGATTATTGGTCGTTGTCATAGTCTTCCCATTTTAGGATTGGAAATTATTAAAATTTAGGAAGCGAATGGTCCGATATTGAAATCGAGCTTCGAAAGTTGCATAAATAATATTCTGGACCAAACAGTCCAATATGATATTTCTAAAATACCCAATATTCTAAAAGGTGGATTAAAAAAAGCCCAACTTTGGGCTTTTTTTGAGTGTAATTTGTTTTATTATCGACCTATTTGGGATAGGCTCATGGGAACTTCCATCAATAATACCCTGCTGTTTGTCAAAGATTTAAAGTCAAAGGAATCCATTTCCCAAAGACCAAAGCCATCCCTTTTTTCCAATTTTTGACCATTGATTTCCACCTCACCGTCCAAAACGAAGGCATAAACGCCATTTCCTTCCTTATGGATTTGATAGGATGCTTCGGCACCCGATTCAAATTTACCTAATTGGAACCAAGCATCCTGATGGATCCAAACGCCTTCATCTTCTGGGTTGGGGGACAAAACTTGGTAAAAGGCATTTTCTTTTTCAATATCCCTAATTGAAATTTGATCATATCTGGGTTCTACGTTCCTTTTGTTCGGGAACACCCAAATTTGTAAAAACTTGACAGGCTTGTCCGGATTTTTGTTGTACTCACTGTGGAAAATACCGGTGCCGGAACTCATCACTTGCACTTCTCCTTCCTTAATGGTAGCCACGTTGCCCATGCTGTCTTTATGTTCCAAATCTCCTTCCAATGGAATTGAAATGATTTCCATATTATCATGCGGATGGGTCCCAAATCCTTTGGCTGCTGATACTTGATCATCATTCAAGACACGCAAAACCCCAAAATGCATCCGCTCCGGATTTTGGTATCCTGCAAAACTGAAGGTGTGGTGGGAGTCCAACCAGCCATGGTTGGCATGTCCTCTTGTATTGGCTTTGTGTAATACGGTTTTCATGATTCTTGTTTTTTTTGTTCTATACAAAGATCAGGCTACGCTCGTGATTTGGCGATATGAAAACACGGGAAGGATTTATGAAAATCCGATATCAGACAGATTGTTTAAACGTACTGGGCGAAATTCCTGTGCAGGATTTAAAAAAGGCACTGAAATTGGCAGGTTCCGAAAAGCCCAGTTCAAAGGCAATCTCCTTTTGGGAAAGCGGTGAAAAATAGAGCAACCGTTTGGCGGCGGTGGTGATGCGACTTTGGATGTGCTCCTTGGCAGTTTTGCCCGTCAAGGATTTTACGACACGGTTTAGGTGATCCGGGGTGATGTGCAAGGCATCGGCATAGACGGCAGCATGGTGCCATGTCTTGTAATGTTGATTGACCAACTGCTTGAAATTTCGAACCAAACTGGCCCCAACTTCCATGGTTTGGGTATCCAGCTGGTTCAGGGAACATAGGTTATGGCACGTAATCAACAATAATTTGAGCAATGCACCGATCGCTTCATATTTATAGGCGGAATCCCCAGCATTTAAACGTAGCATTTCTTTGGAATAGGAGATAAGGAGTTCCATTTCCTTGGATCCCACTTGCAAGGGAGGCGTGTTCGAAAAATCGTTGAAGAGGTTGATATCTTCAATAAAGTCCACCAAAATATGGTTCAGGGCCAAAAATTGGGATGAAAAAACAATGGAATAGCCAATGGTGGGTTTGCCTTCTGTGAGTTGGTGTACTTGACCTGGACTGATGAAATAAACTTGATTGTTGCTCAGGGTATGTGTAGTGAAATCCACAATATGGTTGCCTTCAGCTTCCTTTACCACTAAAATGGCGTAATAATCATGCCGATGGGGAACATCGGGCCGACCTTTTCTTTTTTGGTAGATGTCCTCCATTTTGGAAATCCCAAAACTGAGGGAGTCATCCGTTTGGTTGACATCGTGATAGGTTTTGACCGCATCCATGGGTAGAGAAGTTGAACGGAAAAATACTGAATTTACCCTTTTCCTTAAAATTAGGAGAGAGGTATAACCTAAAGGTTATTGGTTTTTGAAAAAATCCTGGTTGATGCCATCGATGAATTCCAATAAAGCATCACCACCCATATGGCTCGCTGAGGAAGTGGTAAAATGTGGGGGCGCTTCTTCCCATACACCTTCCACCATTTTTTGAAGGTAGGCATTTACCTGTCTATCCACAGCGCCAGGTTTCAGTTTGTCTGCCTTGGTAAAGATAATTGCAAAGGGAATTTGATTGGTGCCAAGCCATTCCATGAATTCCAGGTCAATGGGTTGTGGGTCATGGCGAATGTCCACCAAAACAAAACCACACACCAATTGCTTACGTTTTTGAAAATACTCCGTGATATACTTTTGAAAGGTATTCTTGTCCTTTTTGGAAACCCTGGCATAACCATACCCAGGTAAATCCACCAAAAACCAATTATTATTAATCTTAAAATGGTTGATGAGCTGTGTTTTTCCGGGCCTTCCCGAAGTTTTGGCCAAACCTTTCCTGTCCACCAACATATTGATCAGGGAGGATTTGCCTACATTGGAACGGCCTATAAAGGCATATTCGGGCAGGGGTTCATTGGGACATTTGGCAACATTGGAGTTGCTCATGACAAATTCCGCCGATGTGATTTTCATTTTAATCAGATATTAGATGCTAGATTTGAGACAATAGATTTAAATCTAAGGCTTTGTTTTGAAAAAGACCCTATTTTTTCGTAAAGACATAGATTGATACCATGTCGCTTCAACTTCAATTGGGTCACCATTGCAATCTATAGCATCAATCAAATAATAGTGTTTGGGATAATAAAATAAGTCTAAAAGTGTCTCGCCATTTTCAAATTGTGGATTCCAAGGTTTTTTGATTTTTTGATGGCGAATGTATTCCAACTGTTTTGATACGAGATATTCTTGAATCTTCGGAAAAGGTAATAAAGTATTGACTATCAAGATTTTATATCCAATAAATAGAATTGCCAAAGCAACTATAACTCCAAAAAAACTCATAGGTAAGATAGAAAACTAATATCCAGCATCTGATGTCTGATATCCAATGTCTAGAGTCTAATGTCTAACCACTAAAATCCTCTTTTGCTCAACCAAGCATCCAGGATACGGTTAAAATCCTCAGGGTGCTCCATCATGGGGGCATGGCCGCATTTCTCGATCCAATACAAATCGGAATCAGGTAAAAGTTCATGAAATTCCTTGGCTACATTGGGTGGGGTAACCGTATCGTTTTCTCCCCAAATAATACAGGTAGGGGTTTTCATGTGGGGAAGGTCCTTGGACATGTTATGGCGAATGGCACTTTTGGCAATGGCAAGGGTTTTTACCAATTTCATTCGATCGTTCACCGTGGCAAAGACCTCGTCCACAATTTCCTTGGTGGCCACTTCCGGGTCATAGAAAACATCTTGAGCTTTCTTTTTGATGAACTCGTAGTCGCCCCGCTTGGGGTAACCATCGCCCATGGCACTCTCGTATAGACCGGAACTGCCGGTAATCACAAGGGCCTTTACCATTTTAGGGAACATTTTGGTGTGCAAAAGCCCAATATGACCCCCTAGTGAATTCCCTAAAAGAATCACATCCTTTAATCCTTTGTACTCAATAAAGTCTTCCAAAAACTTGGCAAAGTTCTTTACGGTGGTCTTCAGGATGGGCATGTCGTAAATGGGAAGTTCAGGAATCAAGACCTTGTATCCTTTGGTCGGAAAATATTCCGATACCCCTTGGAAGTTGCTCAATCCGCCCATGAGTCCGTGCAATATGATCATGGGGGTCCCTTCTCCCTTTTCTATATATCGGAACTTGCCGTCCTCAATTAAATGCTCTTCCATCTATAGTTAGTTGGTAGTAAGAGGCGCAAATATAGGCAATTCAAATCATAAAGATTTCAGGTTTTTGGCCCAACGACACCAAGATTTTCATGAACGACATTTTTAAGGGGATCTTCTCTATCCATTTTCGGGTCATCATTATTATCGGTGAAAGGTAGAATTGAGTCCAAAAGTGGGGAATTTATTAACAAAAGTGGTGTTTAGTGGAGAAATGTGGAAATAAAATCTATATATTTGAGTTGTATTAAGTAACCAATTGATTTCTAGTGACCCATATCATCGGACAACATGACTGTAAAGCTGATTCAAAAGGAAGGGTGCTTCTGCCCATTTCCTTGAAGAATCAGTTATTGCCCGTGATCAAGGAAGGGTTCGTGATCAAACGGTCCGTTTTCCAGCAATGTCTGGAGTTGTATCCCAAGCAGGAATTTGATGTGCTCATGCAAAAGGTCATGAAGAAAAGCAAGATCAATCGCAAGTACGATGCGTTTGTCCGAAACTTTGTGGCTGGTATGAAAGAGGTGGCGATCGATGGAGATACAGGTAGGTTGCAGATTCCCAAAAATTTGGTGGATTATGCGAAAATCGACAAGGATGTGGTCCTAAATGCGGTGTTCGATAAGATAGAGATTTGGAACAAGGACATGTACGAGCAGGTTTTGGCCGAAGGGGAGAAGGATTATGCCGATTTGGCGGAGGAGATATTTGATGACGATGAATAGTGCATACCACAATCCGGTTTTGTTACAGGAGTCGGTGGACGGGTTGAACATAAAAAAAGATGGGGTGTATGTGGATGTCACCTTTGGCGGCGGAGGGCATTCCCGTGAAATTTTGAAGCGATTGGGCGAAAGTGGAAAGTTATTCGCGTTCGATCAAGATGAAGATGCGTTGCAGAACGCTATCGATGACGACCGATTTCAATTGATCAACCAGAACTTTCGTTACCTCAAGCAATATTTAAAGTTCTATGGCATTCGGAAAGTTGATGGGATCCTAGCAGATTTTGGGGTTTCCTCGCATCAGTTCGATGAGGCGGAACGTGGTTTTTCCATTCGTTTCAATGCCGATTTGGATATGCGAATGGACAGGTCCAATGTGCTATCGGCATTTGAAGTGGTCAATACGTACCCTCAAGAGGACCTTGCAACGGTTTTGTTTCAATATGGAGAACTGCGAAATGCCAATGCCATGGCCAAGACCATAGTTGCCGCTAGGGAGCAAAAGCCCATCAAAACAACCGATGATCTGAAAACGGTGCTTGGCAAGTTTCTACCCAAGATGAAGGAGAACAAAATCTTGGCGCAGATATATCAGGCCATCAGGATCGAGGTGAACCAAGAAATGGAAGTGCTCAAGGAATTTTTGATGCAAGTTCCTGAAATGCTGAACCAAGGGGGTAGATTGAGCATGATCAGTTACCATTCCTTGGAAGACCGATTGGTAAAAAGGTTCATCAGGGATGGTAGGTTTGAGGGTGAACCGGAAAAGGATTTTTATGGGAACATCAGTGTTCCTTTAAAAAAAGTAGGAGGGCTCATCACGCCATCGGCAGAAGAAATTGCACAGAACAATAGGGCACGTAGTGCAAAACTCCGCATCGCGGAATGCTTATAGCAAGATATCCACAATCGTGGAATCGTCAAAAAGAACACAAAATGAGAAAAGGATTACTGGACATACTAAAAGGAAAGTTTTTGGTGAGCGGGGATGCTCCCAAGAACTGGATGTTTTTATTGTTTGCCTCCTTTTTGGCTGCCCTGATGATTTCCAGTAGCCATAATGCAGACCGAAAGGTGCTTGAGATTGCTGCCCTAAATGAAGAGGTGAGGATGTTGAAGAGCGAATTCTTCCAGGGCCGTTCCCAAGTACAACAACTCAAACTGGAATCGACTTTGAGGTACGTGGTTGCCGACAAAGGTTTGGTTCCTTCCGAAAATCCGCCTAAAAAAATCAAAGTAAAATCCGCTGACTGATGCCGATCACCGAAAAAAATATCATGAATAGACTGTACCTGGTTTCCGGGGGTCTTGTGGTATTGGCCATCGCCGTAATGGTGAAGGTGGTGGATATTCAAGTGGTAAAGGCCGACGAATACAAGGAGTTGGCGTTGAGCAAAACGGAGAAAATGTTCACCATTGAGCCCAACCGAGGAAATCTGTATTCCGAAGATGGCAGTTTATTGGCCGCTTCCGTTTCCAAATATGAAATTCGGTTTGATGCCAAAACGGTGACCGAGGATAATTTCCGAAACCATGTGACCGCACTTTCCGATTCGTTGGGGATGATGTTCAACAGGCCATCCTCTTATTATAGGCAATTGTTCAGAAAGGCAAGGGCCAATGGTAACCGGTATACTTTGGTGGCCCGAAATGTGGATTACCTTGATTTTGTAAGGATCAAGCAATTCCCGCTTTTCAACTTGGGTCCATATAAAGGTGGATTTATTGAAACACACCGTGTGGTCCGTGAATACCCTTTGGGTCAAATGGCAGCTCGTAGCATTGGGTATGAAAGGGTGGACGAGAACGGGTACTATACCCGTGTGGGCATGGATGGAGCTTTTGGCGAAACCTACTTGCGTGGCAAAGAAGGGAAACGATTGAAACAAAAGATTGCGAAAGGCCAATGGAAACCTGTGGGATTGGATAACATCGTGGAGCCCCAAGATGGATTTGATGTAGTGTCAACCATTGATGTGAACATTCAGGATATTGCCCATCACGAACTTTTGGCACAATTGGAGCGGTACAATGCCGATCACGGTTGTGTGGTGGTGATGGAAACAGAAACGGGTGAGATCAAGGCTATTTCTAATTTGGGACGTACTTCCGAAGGAAAATATTACGAAAAACTCAATTATGCCATCGGCGAATCCCATGAACCGGGCTCTACCTTTAAATTGATGTCGCTGATTGCCGCTTTAGAGGATAAGGTGGTGGATACAAGCACTGTAGTGGACACCGAAAATGGGCGCTATCGTATTTATGATGGCGTTGTAAAGGATTCCAGGCAAGGGGGTTACGGAAAGATTTCGGTAGCCAAGGCCTTTGAGGTTTCTTCAAACACGGCGTTTGCCAAGATCATCAATGAAAATTATAAGGAACAGCCTGAAAAGTTCGTAAACCGATTGATGAACATGGGCCTTCATAAAAAGTTAGGTCTGCCCATCATCGGGGAAGGCGATCCCGTGCTTCGATATCCAGGAGAAAAAGGATGGTCCGGTATTTCCTTGGGTTGGATGTCCCACGGATATGAAGTTTCCCTAACACCTATGCAAACCTTGGCTTTTTACAATGCCATTGCCAACGATGGCGAATTTGTAAAACCCCGATTGATCAAAGAAGTACGCGATGGTAGCAAAGTGGTAAAACGCTTTGATAAGCAAGTGGTGAATTCATCCATCTGTTCTGAGGAAACTGTTGAAAAAGTACAGGAATTGATGAAGGGTGTAGTAGAAAAGGAATTTGGAACGGGACATAAACTCTATTCCAAAAACTTTTCCATGGCCGGTAAAACGGGTACTTGTCAAAAAAACTATGTGACCAAGGACCCTGATAAATTGGCTTACATCTCCACTTTTGCCGGTTACTTTCCAGCGGATAACCCTAAGTACTCTTGCATCGTGGTCATTCATGAACCTGATAAAAGTGTAGGATATTATGGAGCGGATGTATCAGGTCCAGTATTCAAGTCGATGGCCCAAAAAATACATGCCATTTCACCTTTGGTGGATGAAGTGGAAGATGAGATAATCGAAGATGTAAAACTGGACGAAAGCTACCAACAATATTTTGCTGAGGCACAGAAGAAATTCAGCACCATCCCGAATGTGAAAGGCATGAGCGGTATGGATGCCGTTTCTCTTTTGGAAAACATGGGATTGGAAGTGGAGGTGCACGGCAATGGTAAGGTAAAAAAACAGTCCATAGATCAAGGAACCGATATCAAACAAGTCAAAAAAATAGTACTCGAGCTTTCATGAAGTTGTTGAAGGACATTTTATACGGAGTAAGCTTGTCCGCGGTAAGCGGAGACACCAATGTGCTGGTGAACCTTATCCATTTCGACTCAAGAGCAGTTGGGATGGATGATGTTTTTGTAGCCGTTAGAGGTACTTTGACAGACGGTCATAACTATATTCAAAAAGCAGTAGACTCTGGTGCCAAGGCCATTATTTGTGAAGAACTTCCAGAAATATTGGTCAATGGGGTTACCTATCTTAAAGTACCGGATTGCAACAGTGCTTTGGCCATTGTGGCTTCTAATTTTTACGGAAATCCTTCCAAAAATCTAAAGTTGGTCGGGGTTACGGGAACCAATGGAAAAACTACTGTGACCACGCTTTTGTACAACTTGTTCAAAAAAGCAGGGTACAAGGTTGGACTGATTTCAACCATCAAGGTGATGGTGGATGATAAGGTGTTTCCAACCAGTCATACCACGCCTGATGTGTTGACCATCAACAGTTACTTGTCCAAAATGAACGAAGTGGGCGTAGAGTTCTGCTTTATGGAAGTGAGCTCTCACGGCATCCATCAAAAAAGGTCGGAAGGATTGCGTTTTGCAGGCGCCATCTTTACCAATCTTTCCCACGATCATTTGGATTACCACAAAACCTTTGCAGAGTACCGGGATACCAAAAAGAAGTTGTTCGATGGCCTTTCCAAAACAGCTTTTGCACTGGTGAATATAGATGATAAGAACGGCTTGGTGATGTTGCAGAACACCAAGGCCAAAAAATATA
>JASBTS010000139.1 GCA_030148305.1 Allomuricauda sp.
AGGTTACTTTTTGTAACTTACTCTTGATTTGAAACTAAAATTACACATTCCTTTTTGAACAAGAAAGAGGTGACGAACTGAAAACTAGGTGTTTATATGGAAACTGTTACTGAAAATCAGAAAGTTAGAACCATAAAAAAATTGGAAAAAATGTTCGGGCATATCGATTATAGGAACCCGCCCGAACTTTGTCCCGTGCGTGATGTGATGTCGGTAGCATCGGACCAATGGAGTATTTTGATCTTGTTGTGGTTGGGATACTTCCCGGTTTTGAGGTTCAATAAGTTGAAAAAGTATGTGTACGGCATTTCCAATAAAGTGCTGAGCCAACGTTTAAAAATCCTTGAGGCGGACGGGTATATCGAAAGAAAAGCCTATCCGGAAGTGCCTATTCGGGTGGAATACAATCTTACTGAATTTGGACAGTCTTATGTGGATAAACTGTTGGAACTGGCCGAATGGATGCACGATAATAGTCCAAAAGTCTTGGTCAATCGGGAACGTTTTGGTCTGGTTTAATCTTGAATACGGTTCCAGATATCAAGGTACATTTTCCAGTCACCATCTTCCCTTTTCCAAATGACCACATATTTGCCTCTCCAATGGGCAATCGTCCCATCCTTGTTTTCCGACTTTCCTTGGTAATATCCATAGTCATGTGCATAGTCCCCAAAAAATTTGATTTCCAGCGGTATGAGCTCGTGGTAAAGAATTTTTGTTCCTGCCCCTGACATCCACCGCTCTTTTATGGCTTTTCTGCCCGATATGATATCTGCATTGCTTGGAAAAATTTTGGCATCCTTGGTATAGCTGTTGGCTATGGTCTCGAAATCCCCATCCATATAAGCTTTGGAAAAAACCTTGGTGGCCGCAATGATCTTGCTCTTTTCCTTATCAAAGCTGTTTTCGACTTTACTATTGGAACAATCTATTTTCCAAGTGGGGTAAATGATGGATTCACTTTTGTCTACCCACTCACCAATCCACTTAAACCCATTTTCATCCATTTCGGAAAAGGTAATCCTAAAAAAACCTTCAGTTCCGTTGGGCGCCTTTTGTTCTCGGTATAAGATGATTTTACCATCTTCCTTTTTATTGCCTTCCCACACAGGTAATGTGGTAGCTACCGTTGGGTAGCTGTAATAGTGCACATACCAGCGAGTACTATCTTGACTGAATTGGCGGATGCTTCCCGAATAAGTCCCGTCCTCTTTCAAGGTCTCGTCCTGTATGGCCATACCATTCATGATGTACTTGAACCGCCATACCATTTTCACAGGTTCTGCCCAAGATTGGTCTGGCTTTCGAGCTTGTGAAAGACATTCGCATTCCCCGATCAATGGGGCAAAATCCAATAGTTCGGATGGTGCATCTGGATTGGGTAGCCCATAAGGATGTTCTTGGGAAGGTTCAAAATCATATTGGGCACAAAGTACAATGGGAAACAAGAAAACTGACAGGAGGAGGTTCTTCATTTGGATGGAAATTTCCTTAATTTACCAAATAAGAATTTTCTATTCCTCTGTTTAGTAATTAATTAACAGGTTATTCCCACCCCAACATCAAATATTTCAATTTGGCTTCATCAGGAATTTGAACCTCTTCAATATTGGACATGGTGAACCTGAGATTACCAGGAAGCTCTTCCTTATCCAGCGTAAAATAAAGATTGCTTTCCTTTGGAAAGATCACGACACTGTTCAAAGTGGTCACGATCTTTTTGATGGGGTATTTCTTTTTAAGCTCAGCAAACGTACTTTTCAACCCAATGCCTTTGTCGGAAACATACCTTGGGTCCATAATTCTGACATTTTCTATACCTTGAATACTGTCTGTATCTGGCGTTATGGAGAGTAAATGTTTACCTCCTTTTTCAAAGATTTCAATTTTGTTCACTTTGGTTCCAGAGACTATTCTTGAAGTGTCCATAACAACGGAATCTTGAGCGAACACAGATTCCAGTTCACTGATCTTGGTGGTTTGGGTCATGGGACCTATGCTGGTTTCCGTAATTAAAAAGGTGGTTTCCTTTTCACAGGATTGTACAAAAATAAGGCCCAAGAAAAGGGCGATTGCTTTCGCGGTATTTTTCATAAAATTATCGGATCACTTTTTTTAATACTCCCAAAACCCCTCTAATGAACGTGGCGCTTGTTAGCACTTTTACCACAGGGTTCATGCGAGTTCTACTTCGAGTTGTAGTAGTTCTTCTGGTGGTAGTTTTTTGTTCTTTTACTTTTTCGGCCTCTTTTTCAGCCTTGGCCATTTTTTCATTGAGGATTTCATAGGCACTTTCTCGGTCCACTTCCTCATTATATTTTTTGATTAATTTGGATTTGCCCAATAGCTCCTTAATCTCGGATTCGGCCAACACATCCATTCGGCTCATTGGAGCTCGCATCATGGTGGCTGCCAGCGGGGTAGGTCTTCCTTTTTCATCCAAAGCGGAAATAAGGGCCTCCCCTGTGCCCAGAGAAGTCAATACTTCGGCAGTATCATAAAAATCTGAGATAGGGTAGTTCTGTGCCGTCAATTTAATGGCCTGACGGTCCTTGGCGGTAAATGCCCTTAGGGCATGTTGCACCTTCAAACCTAATTGCGCCAACACATCGTCCGGCACATCGGTTGGGTTTTGGGTCACAAAATACAGCCCAATTCCTTTGGAGCGT
>JASBTS010000063.1 GCA_030148305.1 Allomuricauda sp.
ACCAAACGAATATTGGGCCATCATTCGCTTTTGGAAACGCTTGTTGATGCTAAAGACATAAAACGCCAAGGGTTTTCCATAACGTGCTACAATAGCATGGATTTCATCTTCTGTAGTATAGGGAATGATCGGTAAAATGGGTCCAAAAATCTCGTCGGTCATCAAAGCACTATCCAAATCCGGATTTTCCACCAAGGTGGGTTCAACATACTGGTCTTCATCGTTCCAATGACCTCCAAAAATAATGTTTTGCCCTTCAAGCTTTGCTTTAAGTCCCGAATAGTGTTTTGCCGTGGTAATCCGTGCAAAATCTGGGGATTCCTCAAGTTTTTCACCATAAAATGCAGTGATTTGGGCTTTCAATGCCTGTACCAAGACCTCTTTCTTGGATTCGTGCACCAAAATATAATCCGGGGCTATGCAGGTCTGTCCTGCGTTCAGGAATTTCCCCCAAGTGATTCGCTTTGCGGCCAGTTGTATCTGGGCCGTCTCGTCCACCACACAGGGATTTTTGCCACTTAGTTCCAAGGTTACCGGAATTAGATGTTCCGCTGCACTTTTATACACGATCTTGCCTACCTGGGTGCTTCCCGTAAAGAAAATGTAGTCCCATTTTTCTGCCAAAAGCTGGGTGGAAACCTCCACTCCCCCTTCCACCACGGCCACATATTCGGGCGGGAACACTTTTTCAACGATTTCCGCAATAATCTTTGAGGTATTGGGGCTCAGTTCCGAAGGTTTTATAACAGCCGTGTTCCCTGCGGCCAAAGCCCCTATCAATGGGGAAATCACCAACATAAAGGGATAGTTCCACGGCGCAATGATCAATACCCTACCAAAGGGTTCGTATTGGATCCATTCCCTCGATGGAAAATTGGTCAACGAAGGAGTCACCCGCCTAGGTTTGCTCCATCTTCCCAAATGCTTGATTACATGCTTCAGCTCGCCCAAAGCAAATTGGGTCTCAGTGGCCAGACTTTCAAAACGGGGTTTTTTAAAATCGGCATAAAGAGCATCGCAAATAGCATCTTCCCTATCCGTAATTTCTTGGTACAGAAGCTTTAGGTAATGCTTTCGAAAGGCCACATCATGGGTTTTCCGTGTCGCAAAAAAATCATTCTGGGCCTGCACCAACTGCTTGATCATAATCCAATTGTTTCCCTAAATATAGCCAAACCTTCCCAAGGATATGGCATAAAAAAAGCACCGTGTTTACCGGTGCTTTTCTTTTATCTTTTCAGAAATGACTATAATGTAATTTCTTCTGTTGCTCCGTTAGGATAGATTAATGTGGCTACATCATCGCACTCCCCGTCGCCAAAATCAATGGTTACGGCCAGTCCGTTTTTAGATACCACCATCACGCCAGAGGTCAAATAGTCACAGGCGGCACTGCCTTGAAGCTCTTCCAAAGTTTCCACGGCATACACGTTACCTTCGGCTTCGATCGTCCAGTTACCGGACAACCCGAATACAGTGCTGGCAAGGTCCTCACCAAAGGTGATGCTGAACGTTTTTTCACCAGATTCACTGATTACGCTCTCATCTTCCATTTCTATGGACATGTCGCTGGTCACGGTAAAGGAAACAGTGGATTGCTCCACACTAGTATTCACCACATAGGTTCGGGTACCGTTGATCTTGATGGTGCCCACATAAAAGTCCACATAGGTAGCGGTGAACGATGCGGTTTCCGTACCTGCTTCATAGGTTACGGTCACCGTTCCGTTGATATTGTCGGTGCCATTGAGCACGCAATTGTTGAAAGTGGCCACAAAGCCGGTTTCCGTAAATTCCGCAGTATAGCAATCGCTGATCTTGGCTGTGGACATCTTTGCGGTGCTTCCGGTATAAATTTCCGCCAAGGCGTTATCGGCAACCCCGGCCACCTCATCAGTGGTCAAAATGGTCTGTAGTTCTGCCTGGGACAGTTTTTCGTCTTCGCTTGGCATGCCATCTTCACTACAGGATTGAAAACCCAAAAGGGCCATTCCCATAAGGGCTACGGCATAGAATTTTTGTGTAAGTCTGATCATGTTACTTCAGTTAAGTGTTTACGGTGGATAAACGGAGCTACAGCGGGTTTAGTGTGCCGCGAATTCACAGATCGATAAAATGCCATGTCCCAAACCTTTATTTTCGATGATAATTGGTATCTTTCACTATCCAATTAAATCAATTTCCCCATGAAAGCCTTAAAATTTTTCGTATTGTTTGGTGTTTCCTCCACAATTTTGCTCTCTTGTAGTAAGGATGAAGGTGGTACCACTTCTGCGGATGCGAACCTTATCGGCACCTATGATCTACAGGAAGTGAATTTGAGTGGCGCGGTGGATGTGGATGGTGATGGCTCCTCCTCTACCAATTTGATGGATGAAGCCGATTGTATTTCGGGTACATTGATCATCAGGGAAAATATGACCTGGCAGTTTGAACAGACCAATTTTACGGTGACCAATATTACCAACAACCAAGTGCATGTGGATTGTTCCGGAAGCAGTTTGGGAACCGGTGCCTGGGCCAGTGATGGCGTACAGATCGCTTTCCAGGGAAGTTCTTTGTTGGGCACCCTACAAATCAGTACCAACCGAATCATCAAGGTTGAAGGAGATGATCTACCGGGCGTTCAGTCCTACGTCTATGTAAAAAGACAGTAATCCAATTTAGTTAGGGCGTTCCAAATCTTTCAGCAATTGTTTGAAACCAAGGGCCACACCATTGGTCCAACCAAATCCATCCTGGGTGGGATACTCCCCTCCTCCTGATAGCAGGGATAAGTCTTCCACATTGTATTTTTCCATCATTTTGCCCGTATTGGCGTACACTTTTTCGTTTAAGGCCAACCAACGGGTCATGATTTCCTTGGCTTCTTCCACATAGCCGTAGTTCAACAAACCGTTAACGGCCAACCATTGCAAAGGCGCCCAATCGTTGGGAGCATCCCATTGCTGACCGGAGTGGTCCAAAGTAGTGACCAATCCCCCATCCTTTAAGAAAGTGTTCATGATCATATCCTTTACTTTTTCTGCCTGTTCTTCGGTGGCTAGGCCAAAAAACAAAGGAGTAACTCCAGCCAATGTTGGCGCAGTGGTCATGGATGCTTTATCAAAGTTGTAATCATGGAAATAGCCATCTTCGGCATTCCAAAAATATTCTTGAATGGCCTGCTTCCGCGTTTCTGCCAATGCTTCAAATTGTTGTTGTGCCGAAGTATCCCCTTTGATGTCATTGGCCTTGGCCAAGGTCTTTTCCATAAAGTATAGGAGGGAATTCAAATCCACGGGTAAAATGGAAAGGATCTCCGTGGAGGAAAGACCCCCCTCCTCCCCGAACCATCGGGAGCTAAAATCCCAGCCCGAAGCCGCGGCGGACCGAAGGTTTTTATACAACAGTTGTTTCAATGAATCCGAAGGCAAGGAACTGGCCAGTATAAAATCCTCTTTGTACGATTCAGGCCTCGGGGTATTGCCCGCATCCCAATAACGGTTAAGAGTCATTCCCTCACCAAGGTTCACCACTCGTTTTTCCGCGTAAAGGCTATCGCCTATTTGGGCCCCTTCCATCCAATATTGGTATTCCTTGGTCATTTGTGGAAGGTATTTTACGAGCAATTGTTGGTCTTTTCTGGCGATGGCGTCCACCATTAGAGCAAAGTAAGGGGGCTGCGAGCGTGTTTTGTAGTAATCACGGGTACCGTTGGGTATAAATCCGATGGAATCTATCAAGAAGGCGAAATTATCCACCATACTTTTAGCTACTTCGTCCTGCTCGTCTACCAATAAACCTTCCATGGTGAAATAACTGTCCCAATAATAGATTTCCTGAAAACGACCTCCTGGAACAATGTAGTTGTAAGGCAGGGCGATTCGGGTGGAATGGGAAATAACACTATCTGGATTTCGCTTCAACTTATCCCACATGTGTGAAATATGGGTATACATGCTTTGGGTGGTATCCAACTCAAATTGGAGCCCTTTCATGGATTTGTCCTCAAAGTTCTCCAATACAAAATCATTTAGACTAAAACCTTGATTGTCTTTGTTTTGAAGGTACTCTTTTTCAAGTATTACTATATCCTTTTTCGGGACTAGATCCACAAAGGTTTTGGAATCCTCAAAAATGCCGGACATCTGTACATCCTTAAAGAGTTGGGTATCATAAAAACTGATGGGTTCCGTGATGACTGGGGCATCCTGTTTGCATCCTATCAGAAAAGCGATGATCAAGGTTCCGAATAACCAATTTTTCATTGTGATTATATTTAAGCTAGTTTAAATATAGGATAATAACTGTAATTTCAACTCGTTAAATCGTATACGATTCGTAATTTGCAAGCATGGGTCATGCATCGGTTTTAAGGGATAAAATTAAGGAACACTTACTCCTACAAATACGGGAAGGTCGGTTAGGAATAGGCAAGACCATTAATTTGGCGGCTTTGTCCAGGGCAACAGGAATAAGCGTTACCCCTATTCGTGAAGCCTTGAGCCAATTGGAGCATGCACGGATCATCAAAGCTGTGCCCAACAGAGGATTTGTGGTTTCCCCTTTGAGCAAATCGGAGGTTAAGGATATTATCGGCACCATTGCCCAGCTGGAGATCATGGCTTTGGAGGCTTCCCACTTGAATACAGATGATATCAGCGCCTTAAAAAATATACTGGTGCGTATGGAAACCTTTCATCATATTTCGGAAGGATTGCAATTGCATCTGGAGTTCCATAGTAAATTGGTGCAGGCTTGTCAAAATAAAGTCTTGTTGCAAGTGTTGGACGACCTACGACTTAGGTTGTCGTTTTACGAATATCAACTACTGGACAAACCCCAATTTATGGAAAGTATGCTGCGTCAGAACAGGTCTATTGTGGATGCCATTGAAGAAGATAATGTGCCCACAGCAGCCTTGCTGCTCAAGATGAACTGGATGGCCATTCTAGAGTTAATGATTGCACAAATGGACGTTAAAAAAGGTTAATCTTCTGACTGTCAAAATAAAATAAGTGTAATTTCGTTCTCGGTTAAAACACATATCCATGCAATTTTTGAACAAGGAAATCGAAGCCCTGACGAAACGCAGAAAATCCCAATCGTTGGTCAAAAAACAAATTTCTTGTGGAATTTTCCAAGATTTGGAACTTGCCGATCTGGAATCCAAAAAGATTGCGACCAAAAAATAATCCTACTCCCCTTTCGCTTGTAGTTTTTGTTTGGCCCATTTATAATCGGCCGGACTGTTGGCATTGAACAAAGCAATGTCCTGGTAGGGATGAACCAATTTCACATCCGAAATCATTAAAAAATCTCGTGGGGAATGTTTCTGGGTTTTATCTACATGTGCTTTCACGGCCTTAAGTCCCGATACTTCCCAAATAGCGAACAAAGGTTCCGGAACCTGCCCATTTTGATGGGCATAGGCCGTTGCCCATTTATCGGGATCCCGTTGCTGCACCAATTTTAGGAGCGAATGATCATCCACAAAAGGAAGATCACAGGCCAACACCAACCAGGCCGCGTTCGGATGCTTTTCATGGGCGCTTAAAATACCGTTAAGGGGACCTTTGTACTGGTCTATGTCCTCTATCCGTTGAAAATCCCATAGGCCAAGCGATTGCCCTTTTCCAAGACTTACAAAAACAGCATCGCACACCTTTTGAAGGAGTTTCACCAGATGATCACGTTGCGGACCGTTGTGGTAAACGATCTGTCCTTTATCCGAACCCATGCGGGAACTCTTGCCCCCGTCAAGGACCAAGCCATATAAGGTTTTATGTTCTGGCGTACCCATTCCTTAAAGATACGCAGAGAAAACAAAATCTTTATTTCCAAACCATTTCTGGCGGAGGTATCAGCGCAATCTCATCATACGAGTTGATGAATTCATGATCTTTGGCATAATTGTGGTTCACCGCCACGGCCAACGAAGTCAGTTTCTTGAGTGCCGGATAGGTGTTCCCCAAAAAGATTTTAAGTTCACCAACCGTTTTGGGCAATGGCTTCCCGGTAATATTGGAAGTGGGTACGGATAAAGTGGGACTGCCCACAATTTCCTTGGCGGTCCCGTATAAAAGTATCGTCATAATTTCAACCTATTAAATACATGTCTGCTTTTGGTTTTGGCTAGATAGGTTGGAATGTTGTTTGGATAGGAGAATGTTCCCTTGAGCGGATGAAATTATTAAAAATTGCACAGACCGTTACCAATTTAACAAGGCCCCTGTTTTTTTAACTTTTCTTTAAATCAATTCCCGATGTACCACATACTTTTCAGGAAATTTGTGCGTTTTGCATGCAGAACCTTAACTTCTTTTGAAAATGAAAAACGTATTTCGATATTTCCTTCTCGTTTCTTTAACCTTAGCTGTTTTTTCCTGTGGTAATTCGGATGATGATGTTCGTTTCGACATCAACAATAGCGATTTGGGCCTTGGTGAAGAACCGGATGATTGCCTTGGTTTTGGTGAAAATGAGTTGTTGCTTTCCATTCAGGATGAATATACTACGCTACCCGGAAAGGTTTCGATCCTTTTCAAGGTTTCCGATCTTTTGGGGAATCCTATTTCTGGATTGACTGCGGATGAGTTCACCATTTATGAACAAGGAAGAAATGACGACTGTTTCAATTTAATATCCCCTTCGGAGTCCCAAGCGAGAATCTCTCCCAATACACAGGTATTCAACAACAACACCATATTGGTTCTTGATTTGAGTAATAGTGTCTTGGCTAGTAGCTTGACCGAATTGAAGGCAGCGTCCACTAGTTTTATCAATAACGTAATGCCATCTCCAGAAACGCCATCCTTTAAAATGGCCATCTATTGGTTTGATGGTGAGAATAAACTCCATCTTTTGAATCCCCTAACTTCTTCCGCAACTGAATTAACGGCTGCTGTTGATGGTATCACTTCGGATATCAGCAATGACCCTAGTACGGATCTTTACGGGGCTGTGATCAAATCCACCAAAATTGCAGAGGATCTTTTAAGGGCCAATGCCAATGCAATCGGGGCATCTTCCGTGGTATTGTTTACGGATGGAACCGATCAGGCAAGCCGATACAAAGAGTCCGATGCCCTTAAAGCGGTTAATGAAGCCAGCAGGAACATTTCCTATTTCACCATTGGACTGGGAGCTGAAATCGATACGGAGATCCTTTCTAAAATAGGTAAGACTGCAAGTGTATTTGCCGCCAATAAGGAAGAATTGGAACTTACCTTCAATGAAATATCCGAGCGCGTCTCCGAGCAGGCCAACAG